>JAYSQK010000414.1:0-2813 GCA_043721555.1 Frankiales bacterium | reverse complement strand
CGGGATGCTCGTCGGCGGGCAGCCGACCCGGGTGCTGCGGCTCGGCGGCCCGGCCGCCGCCGCCGTCGCCCGCTGGCGGCCGGATCCTGCGATCCCGGTCGACCCCGCCCTTGGCGGCGACGTCCGTGGCTGCCAGCTGTATGGCGACGCCGAGCTGCGGCTGGCCCGCCGCCTGCACGACGCCGGACTCGGCGTCCTGCGCGACGAACCGCGCCACGGACTCGACGACGTGACGGTCGTCGTCCCGGTCCGGGACCGGACCGACGAGCTGGCGCGATGCCTGGCCACCGTCGGCTGCTGCGGTCGGCTGATCGTGGTCGACGACGGCTCGCAGGACCCCGGGTCGGTGGCCGACGTCGCCCGCGCGGCCGGGGCGGAGCTGCTGCGGCGCAGCACGAATGGCGGTCCGGCGGCAGCACGCAACACCGGTTTGGCGGCGACCCGCACCCCCCTCGTCGCGTTCGTCGACTCCGACTGCACCATGCCCGCGGGTTGGCTGGCCGATCTCCTGCCAACTCTCCTGGCCGGGACTGCGGTGGTGGCGCCTCGGATCGTCGGAGCCGGCGGCAGCAGCCTGCTGGCGAGGTTCGAGCGGGGTGGCGGTCCCCTCGATCTCGGTCCGCGGGCCGCACCCGTCCGGCCCGGTGGCCGGGTGGGCTACCTTCCGGCAGCCGTGCTGCTGTGCCGACGCGCCGAGCTCGGTGCCGGCTTCGACCCCGACTTGCGAGTCGGCGAGGACGTCGACCTGGTGTGGCGGCTGGCCGAGGCCGGCCATCAGGTGCGGTACGAGCCTGGCGTCGTCGTCCGGCATCAGACCCGGGCCGGCGGCGTCGCGTGGGTGCGTCAGCGGCACGAGTACGGCCGGAGCGCTGCGCTGCTGGACCTGCGCCATCCCGGCGCGCTGACGCCGGCGAGGCTGTCCCGGTGGTCGCTGCCCGGCCTCGCCGCGATGTCGCTCGGCCGCTGGGGTTGGCTGGCTGCGGCTGTCACGACCTCCGCCCTCGGTCTACGGCAGCGCCTTCCCGACGTACCGGGACGGACCCTCGAGTCGGCGCGGCTCGCCACCGAGGGTCAACTGCTCAGCGCGCTCGGGCTCGCCCATGCGATGGCCCGGCCATGGCTGCCGGTCAGCATCGGGTTGGCCGTCGGCTCGCGCCGAGCCCGACGGCTGGCCGTGGCCGCCGTCGCCGTACAGCTCCTGCGGGCTTCCCCCACCCGGAGCCGCGAGCTTGATCCGCTGCGCTGGTCACTGCTGCACCTCGCCGATGACCTGGCCTACGCCTCGGGTGTCTGGCGCGGGGCTTGGACGCACCGCCGACCCGGCGTCCTGCTGCCCCAGGTGCGCTGAGCCGACTCTCAGGAGCGGTCAGACCATCTCGGGGACCCGGAGATGCGCCAGCACCAGGTCGAACTCCGCGACCTCGAGCACTTCGACGTCATTTTCCTGTACGGCGCTGCGGCGCAGCGACATCGCCATCTCCCGGCTCGCATCGAGCGCATCCCGGTCGGTGTAGGTCACCGAGGTCACCGCGCGGCCGGACTCGCGGTTGACGAACAGACTGGCGCTCCGGAATCCCGGCAGCTCCTCGGTCGCAGGCAGGATGGTCGTCCGATAGGCATCGATGGCCTGTTGCATCCGATCGATGTCAACCCTGACCCAGGCCGCCCGGACGCAGGCGCCAGCATGCGCACCGTCCATCCGGTGAAACGCCACGATCTCCCACAGATCGACCTGTGGCGTGCCGCCGAAGACCTCTCCAGCGCGGTCACGCAGCGGGCGGACGAGAGCGTCGCTGTCTCGCATCGACGACTGGTCATGCCACGCCGTGGTCGTGATGCAGCGACCGGAGTCGCGGTCGACCATCGACGACAAGCCGATGCAGCCAGTCATGCCTGGCAGCGCCGGCATGACTTCGTCGCGTACGTAGTTGATCCCGGCATCCAGCCGACCCGGGTCTGCCTTGACTGTGGTGGTGCGTGCGTACATCTGCCACCAACCCCTCTCATCATGGCGGCGGCGTCCTGGCGGCGTCGCCGACGTCGTTGACCCTCCTCCTGCCGGGGTGTGCTGGCAACGGCCCCGGCTGGGAAGCGTGCTCCGCGCGCCGGCGTTGCTGCCGACATGGGTGACCCCCGGCAGCACCTCGACGATGCGGTCGCGGCCAACGCGACCCAGGTGACGTGGCTGGAGGGTCAGCTCGCCGACCTGGTGGCGGCTTCGGAGTCCTCCAACGCCGACGACGAGCACGACCCCGAGGGCACGACGATTGCCTTCGAGCGGGCCCAGGTGACTTCGCTGCTGCGGCAGGCCCGTCACTCGACTGAGGCGCTCCGGCTGGCCGGAGCCCGTCTAGTGCAGGGGACGTACGGCGTCTGCGAACGCTGCCTCGGGCCGATCGGCGTTGACCGGTTGGCCGCCCGGCCGGACGCTGCGACCTGCATCAGCTGCGCGTCGGCCTGATCCCGCAACGGCCTCACGGGACCGATCCGGGCGTACGCCGGGCCGCGGGCATGCCTGTGTGGCCCAGTGGGTGCTGGGCCGGTGGGGGGTCAGCTGGGTGGTCCGGCAGCCCGTCCGGTGAGGGGGTTGTTGGTGAGGGGGTCGAGCCAGCCGGCTGGGGTCATCGTTCGGTTGTGGGTGCAGCTGAGCCAGTGTTGTTGGTCGTGGAGTTGGTGGTGGTGTTCGTGACAGAGCAACACCAGGTTGTCGAGGTTGGTGGGGCCGCCGTTGGCCCAGTGGATGACGTGGTGGGCTTGGCATTGCGAGGGTGGTCGGTGGCAGCCACGGGCGACGCAGTGCTGGTCTCGGGCGA
>JAYSQK010000413.1:0-9568 GCA_043721555.1 Frankiales bacterium | reverse complement strand
CAGCGCGGGGGCGAGCAACCCGACGCAACGCTCGAGCAGCACCGGTACGTGCGCCGGCTCCGGCAGGTCGGACACCTCAGCCCAGCAACGCGAGTGCGGTCTGCGCGACGGCCGCCACCGCGAACGTGACGGCGAGGGACAGGCCGAGCAGCAGGACGCTGTCGCGCAACTCGGCACCGACGCCCTGTTGCGGCGCGGCGGGAGGTCCGCCTGTGGTTGCGCTGACGCTGTCCATCTCGACCCTCTGTCCGGTGTCGCCACCGGCTCGCGGCCCGATGGCGTCTGGTGCTGACTGGTGGAGCGGGCGGGTTCCGTGCTCCCAGGTCCCCGCCCGCTCCCCCGCCTGGCACCGGGGAAGGTGTGCCAGGAGGCGGAGCGGTCGGAGACCTCGGCGCACGGGCGCCCGCCGCACGTAACTTCGGGCTAGGACCCGATCAGGTGCGGCTCCTCGTCCTGGTCGGCGAAGGCCGCCTCCTGCGCTGCTTCATGGGCGGTCCAGGTGGCGGCGTCCCACACCTCGAGATGGGTGTTGACGCCGATCACCGAGCAGTCCCTCGTCAGCCCCGCGTAGGTCCGCAGCCCCGGCGGGACGGTGATGCGTCCCTGGGTGTCAGGGGTCTGGTCGAAGGCGCTGGCGAACAGCACCCGGTTGAACTCCCGGGCTGCCTTGGTCGACGAGGCGGTCTGCTCGCGGGCTGCCGCCCGGGCCTCGAAGTCGCCCAGCTGGAACACGAACAGGCAGCGCTCCTGGCCCTTGGTCAGCACCACGCCCCCCGCCAACTCGCCTCGGAACCTGGCCGGCAAGATCAACCGGCCCTTCTCGTCCAACTTCGGGCTGTACGTGCCGAGGAACACGGCCCGTCCCTCCCCGAGAGGGCCCGATGCCCCTCGATCTCCACATTACTCCACTTCCCTCCCCCGTCAACGACATTCGCGTTGTTCCGGCGTGCTCGTCGCCACTGCGTCTCCGGTCGACTGGGTGAGCGCCGGCCAGCGTCGTCGGCCACCCCCCCCATGGCCGTGGCCCTTTGAGTCCAGGTATGCCTCTTTTGCGCCGGTCGTACGACGGGGGAAGTGGCGGGCCGGACCGGGCGAAGTGGCGGTTCGGACCGGGTCGGCGGCAACCGGGGAACGCAGCCACCACCCCGGACGTCGTAGCGGGAGGGGTTCCGGCAGGGGTGCTTCGGGCGGCTGCGGGTGTCAGACTCCACAGGCACGCCCCGACGTCCAGGAGGACCGCCAGGTGGTACGCCGCCAGCTCACCGACACGGCGCCTGCCGGCCTCGACGATCTCCAGGAGTCGGCGCGGCGAATCACCGACAACATCGAGCAGGTCATCGAGGGCAAGCCTGATGTCGTCCGCCTCGCGCTGGTGGTGCTGCTCGCCGAGGGCCACCTGCTGATTGAGGACGTCCCCGGCGTCGGCAAGACGATGCTGGCCAAGGCGCTCGCGCGCTCGATCGACTGCTCGGTGCGGCGGATCCAGTTCACGCCCGACCTGCTGCCGTCCGACGTGACCGGCGTCAGCGTCTACGACCAGACCACCCGCGAGTTCGAATTCAAGCCGGGGGCGGTCTTCGCCAACCTCGTTGTCGGCGACGAGATCAACCGCGCGTCGCCGAAGACCCAGTCCGCGCTGCTCGAGGCCATGGAGGAGCGGCAGGTGACCGTCGACGGGACGACGTACGTCCTGGAAGCCCCGTTCATGGTCATCGCGACGCAGAACCCGATCGAGATGGAGGGCACCTACCCGCTGCCCGAGGCGCAGCGCGATCGGTTCACCGCGCGGGTGTCGATGGGCTACCCGTCGGCGCAGGCCGAGCTCGACATGCTCGACACGCACGGCGGCCCGGCGGCGCTGGACGATCTCGAACCGGTTGCCGATGCGGTCGAGGTCCGCAAGCTCATCGACGTCGTGCGGGGCATCCATGTCTCGGACGAGGTGAAGCGCTACGTCGTCGACCTGGCGACCGCGACTCGGCAGGCACCGGAGTTGCGGCTCGGCGCCGCCCCGCGCGCGTCGCTGCAACTGCTCCGCGCCTCCCGCGCGTACGCCGGGCTACAGGGACGCGACTACGTCCGGCCGGACGACGTGCAGGATCTCGCCGGCGCGGTCCTGGCCCACCGCCTGCTGCCGACGGCGGAGGCACAGGTGTCCCGGCGTACTCCCGAAGTGGTCGTCGGCGATTTGGTCGCCCGCGTGCCACTGCCCGACGCGGCTGCCTCCCGGCGGCGGTGAGCGGCGTGCGGGCGGCCCTCGACGGGCTGACGACCCGGGGCCGGTGCCTGTTCGCGGCCGGCCTCGCGCTGGTCGCCTGCGCGGTCCTGCTGGGCCAGCGCGACCTGCTGCGGGCCGCGATCTTCCTGGTCGTCCTGCCGATCGCGGCTGTGGTCATCGTCGCCCGCACCCGATACCGGCTGTCCTGCTCGCGGCTGCTCGACCCGCCGCGGGTCGAGGCTGGCCGGCCCTCGACGGTACGGCTGCGCCTGGACAACGTGTCCCGGCTGCCCAGCGGCGTGTTGTTGATGGAGGACGCGCTGCCCTACGTCCTCGGCGGCCGACCCCGGTTCGTGCTCGACCGGGTCGAGCCCAAAGGCGTGCGCGAGGTCACCTACCCGGTCCGGGCCGAGGTGCGCGGGCGCTACCGCGTCGGCCCGCTGTCGGTGCGGCTCACCGATCCGTTCGGCCTGTGCGAGCTGACCCGGTCATTCGCGACGACCGACGAGCTCGTCGTCACACCCGTCATCAGCCCGTTGCCGTCCGTTCGCCTCGGTGGCGACTGGGCCGGCGGCGGCGACAGCGTGGCCCGCTCGGTCGCGGTGTCCGGCAGCGACGACGCCGCCACCAGGGAGTACCGCCACGGCGACGATCTGCGCAAGGTGCACTGGCGCTCGACGGCCCGGGTCGGCGAACTGATGGTCCGCCGGGAGGAGCAGCCGTTCCAGAGCCGGGCCACCCTGCTGCTCGACAGCCGCGCCCACGCGCACCGCGGGGACGGCCCCGGCTCGTCGTTCGAGTGGGCCGTCAGCGCCGTCGCCAGCATCGGGGTGTCGCTGGCCCGCAGCGGCTTTGCCCTCCGGGTGCTCGGTGACAGCGGCCTGGACCTGGTGCCCGGTGGTCTGCCGGTCACCGAGGGGATCCTGCTCGACGCGCTTGCCGCCGCGCAGCCCAGTCCGACGACCAGCATCGAACCGGCGGCCGAGCGGCTGCGCCGCGGCGGGGTCCACGGGGTGCTCGTCGCCGTCCTCGGTCTGCTCCGCCCCGACGACGCCGAGCGGCTCGCCCGGCTCCGACACGGAGCGGGGACCTGCGTCGCCATCCTGATCGACAGCCCGACCTGGGCCGCCCACGTCCGGCCCACGTCCGGTAGCGGGTCTGCCGATCCCATCGATCCGTACGCCGCGTCGGTGCACCTGCTGATCGCGGCCGGCTGGCGAGTCCTGCGGGTCAGCCACGGCA
Organism: Frankiales bacterium; assembly: GCA_043721555.1. Classification (GTDB taxonomy): domain Bacteria; phylum Actinomycetota; class Actinomycetes; order Mycobacteriales; family SCTD01; genus JAYSQK01. The sequence goes on along the minus strand of JAYSQK010000413.1, from coordinate 6,108 downwards.
CGACGCTCGCCTCGGTCTGGCCGCTCGCGGGTGGCCGGGCGTCGTCGCTCCGGCCGACGAGCGGGGCGCTGGCGTGAGTGCCCGCGAACGACTCACCATCGCGGCCGGCCTCGCCGTCGCGCTCACGACCTCGGCGTTCACGCCGGTCTTTGAAGACCTCGGTTGGGCGCCGCGCGTGCTCGGGGCCGTCATCGTGGTGGCCCTGACCGGCTTCGCAGCACGGCGCCTGGACATCCCGACGGCGCTGCAGCCCGTCCTCGGCCTGGTCGCGCTCGCCTACTACCTGTGCGCCGCGTTCGTCGGTGGCACGCTCCGGCTCGGTCTCGTCCCGGCAGGAGCGAGCCTGCACGCCCTGCAGCAGCTGGTCCACGAAGGTCGCCTGGACGTGACCCGGTTCGGGCCGCCGGTGCCGACGCACGCCGGGATGGTCCTGCTGTGCGCCGCCGGCGTCGGCGCGGTGGCGCTGGTGGTGGATCTGCTCGCGGTCGTGCTGGCCAGGGCAGCCGTCGCCGGACTGCCGCTGCTGCTGCTGTTCGCGATCCCGTCGGGGTTGGTGCCGGGTGGCCTCGGCTGGCTGCCGTTCTCACTCGGGGCCGCGGGCTGGCTCGGGTTGCTGCTCGTCGAGGGTGGCGACCGCGTCGGTCGCTGGGGCGCCCCCCTGACGGCCGCGCTGCCCAGCACCCGCTCGGTGCTCGACGACGACACGAGCCTGGGCCGGGTGGGCCGGCGGATCGGCGCCGCCGCGCTGTCCCTCGCGGTCATCGTCCCCGCGCTGCTGCCCGGGCTCGACGCCCGGTTGCTCGGCGGCAGCGGCGGTGAGGGCCCAGGCACCGGCGGCGGCTCGCGGACCGCCACGACGTACAACCCGATCACCCGGCTGCACGCCGAGCTGGCGCTGCCCAAACCCCGCCAGCTGCTCGCCTACACCAGCGACGACCCGCAGCCGGACTATCTGCGGATGACCACCCTCGACACCTACGACGGGCAGGGCTGGTCGGCGTCCAAGCTCGAGGGTGACCGGCAGCAGGCCAAGGTCGGGAGCGGGATCCCGGCCGGTGTCGGCGACAACCAGGGCGCCACCCACCGCGACGTGACGATGCGCATTGCCGTCGACACCCTGGATGTCCATTGGCTCCCGGTCCCGTTCGGCCCGCGCGGGGTCAAGGTCAACGGCAGCTGGCTGTGGGACCGGGAGAGTGAAACCGTCTTCTCCGCCACCCGCAGCACCCGCGGCCTGAAGGCCTATACGGTGCGGGCCAGCCGCGTCCTGCCGGCCCGCGCGGCGCTGAGCAGCGCCCTGGACACCGACAGCGCGGTGATCCGCCGCTACGGCGGCTCGCTCGAGGTGGTCCCCTACGTCCAGACGCTGACCAACTCGTTGATCCGCGGGGCGACCTCACCGTATGACCGGGCGCTCGCCATCCAGCGCTACTTCCGCACCCCGGCCAACGGGTTCCGCTACGACCTGACCAGCAGCAGTCCCACCCGCGACGACCCCGACCAGCTGTCGTCGTTCCTGCACGGCAAGCGGGGCTTCTGCGAGCAGTACGCCACGGCGATGGCGGTGCTGCTGCGCCAGGCCGGCGTGCCGTCCCGGGTCGCGGTCGGCTTCACCCCCGGGACCAAACTCCCTGGCCGCAACGTCTATGCGGTGACGACCAGCGACGCCCACGCCTGGCCCGAAGCCTGGTTCTCCGGGCTGGGCTGGGTCCGCTTCGAGCCGACGCCCTCGCTCGCCCGGACCGTCGTGCCGGACTACTCGGTGCTCCCCTCCGATCCCGGCGGCCAGGTGACGCCGCCGCTGCCCGTGACCGGTCAGACTCCCGGTGCCACCAGCGCCCCGAACGGCAAGTCCCCCGACAAGCTGCTCGGCAACGGCGCCGACACCCCCGGTGGCGGCGCTTCGGCGGGGAAGGGTTCCCGGGGGCACCTGGGCGTGCCGACCCCGGTGCTGCTGATCGCGTTCATCGCGCTGCTGACGGCGCTGCCCGCACTCGTGCATGCCGTACGCCGTCGCCGGCGCTGGCGGGTGGGCGGTCCGCTCGTCGCCTGGCGGCAGGTGCAGGATGACGCCACCGACGTCCGGCACCGGTGGCGCGCCGCCGACTCCCCGCGGGCGGCCGCGGCCGGGCTGCTGGCCGCCCGCGCGCTGCAGCCAGCTGCGGCGGCCGCGCTGGACCGGATCGCCGTCGCGACCGAGCGGGCCCGCTACGCCCGGCCGGGAGTTGCCGGTGCCGCCGACCGGACGCTCGAGGTCGACACCCGGACGGTCCGGACCGCGCTGCTGGCAGGCACCAGCGCGCGTACCCGCTGGCAGGCCCGCCTGCTGCCCGCCTCGACGTTGTCCTGGGCGTCGTCGACCGCCGGGACGGCCGCCGCGGACCTGCTCGACCGCACCGACGCGATCTCGGCGGCGGTCAGCCGACGGCTTCGCTCACGACGTCACCCAGCCTGAGCCGGTCGGCCGGCCGCCTGACCGCGACCAGTCGGGCCGGTTGGGCGGCCGATCGTCGCACCGGGATGACCGTCCCGGTCAGCAGCCGGCGCAGGAGTTGGTCACGACGGCCGGTCCGCCGGACCCGCGACCAACGCGGCAACGCCCAGGCGCCGGCCAGCAACCAGCTGGCGCACACCAGCAGCAGCGTCCTCACGACGCAGTACATCGTCGGACCCGCAAGCGGACCTGACCGGCAACCGGGTGACAGTGCCCAGTGCCAATGCCCGGTGACCTCGCGCAGTCAGCGACCGCGCTCGTCCCAGCGACCTCGCGCTGTCAGCGACCGCGCTCGTCCCAGCGACGCTTCCAGCGTTCCTCGAGCCGTTCGCGTAGCGAACCCCCGGACGCAGCGGGCTTGGCTGGCTTGGCGGGTTTGCTGCTGCGTTGGGCCGCCCGGTCGGTGCGGCCGGGGCCGTTGCCGACGGCCCGCAGCGTCGTGCCGGTGTTGCCGCCGAGGCGCTTCCACGCCGACAGGGCGAGCAGCAGCGCGGCGAGCATGACCACGAACCCCGCTACGCCGACGACAATATTGGTCACCACACCGGCGAGCAGCAACACGAAACCGATGACCAGGACGTACGCGGCCCGCCGCAATCGGCGGCGCATGTGCGTGCGCAGATCGGTCGACCGCACTGTCGAGGCGAACTTCGGGTCCTCCGCGTACAGGGCGCGCTCGATCTGGTCGAGCAGTCGCTGCTCGTGCTCAGAGAGCGGCACGGCGCTCCCTCCCAGAGGTGACGTCACGCGGAGCGCAATGCCCGGGCCCCCGGTAGACCCGGGACGCCCCATCAGGATACGAGTCGAAAGCCCGCGCGTCACGACGAGTCTCAAGGCCGCTGCCGTGACGACTCGGGGTCGACCAGCACCGCTGGCCGGACGACCCCCGCACCGAACCTCCTGGACGCCTTGTCGACGGCCTGCTCAGCCTCCCGCCAGCCACTGTCGCGCGCGCCAAGGACCAGCTGCCTCGGTTGCCCGACGGCATCGGCGATGCCCTCCACCCGGACACCGACCAGGCGCAGCCGGGCGCGCTCCAGCCCCAGTGCGTCGTAGAGGGCCAGGGCGGTCTCGTAGACGACCCGGCCGACGTCGGTGTGTTCGCCGAGGGTGCGTGAACGGGTGATCGTCGTGAAGTCGGCGAACCGGACCTTGATCGAGACGGTGCGCCCCACCTGACCGGCCGCCCGCAGCCGCCCGGCGGTGCGCTCGGACAGCCGCAGGAGCTCGCGGTGCACCACCACCGGGTCGTCGATGTCGACCGAGAAGGTCTCCTCGGCGCCGACGCTCTTGTCGGGCTCGAGCGGGACGACCTTGCGCTCGTCCCGGCCCCACGCAAGCGCCGACAGGTGGGCACCGGCGGCCGGACCGAGGGCCCGCTGCAGGGTGGTGACCGGGGTGTTGGCGAGGTCGCCGACGGTGTGCAGGCCGAGCCGCTGGAGCGCCTCCTCGGTCTTGGCGCCGACGCCCCAGAGCGCGGCGACCGCCAACGGGTGCAAGAAGGCGACGACGTCGTCGGCCGGCACCACCAGCAACCCGTCCGGCTTGCAGTGCGCGCTCGCCAGCTTGGCGACGAATTTCGTGGAGGCGACCCCCACCGAGCAGGTGATGCCCTGCTCGTCCTCGACGGTGGCCCGGATCCACTCCCCGACGAGCCGGGGCCCGCCCAGCCGGCGGGCGGCGCCGCGGACGTCGAGGAACGCCTCGTCGAGCGACAGCGGCTCGACGAGCGGGGTCACCGACCGGAACACCTCCATCACCCCGGCGCTGGTCGAGCTGTAGGCCGCGTGGTCCGGGGCGAGGATGACGGCGTCCGGGCACAGCCGGCGGGCGCGCATCATCGGCATGGCGCTGGCGACCCCGTAGGCCCGGGCCTCATAGGTGGCCGACAGCACGACCCCGCGCGAACCACCGCCGCCGACGATGACCGGCAGGCCGCGTAACTCGGGCCGCTCACGCAGCGAGACGCTCGCGTAGAACGCATCCATGTCGACGTGCAGGACGGTGCAGCCGCGATCGTCACCGGCCGGCCCGGTGGGCGGTCCGGCGGGCTGGACCCGACCACGGCTCACCGGTCGCGCCTAGCTGCGCACAGCGAGCAGGTGCAGCTGGGTGGCAAGGTCGCGAAACGGCGGTCGGTCGGACAGGGCGCGTTCGAGCGCGAGCAGCGCGGCCGCGGCCCCGGGTTCGGTGTCGAGGACCGCACTGGGCACCAGGTCGGCCACCGTGCGGACGCCGTGCACCTGTTCGGCGACGAACCCGGCACCGGTGACGAGATCGGTGAGCTGGCCGAGCGTCCATCGTCGGGCCGCGCCGTCGGCTGGGCCCCACCGCCCGGCCAGGTCGGTGAGGACGTGGGCCGCTTCGTCCGGGCGGCCGGCAAGGGCGCGGGCAAGCACCGCCGCGTCGCGGTTGGCGACGAGCAGGCTGAGCCGGCCACCCGGCCGCAGGCACCCGGCCACCGCGGCGAGGGCGACGACCGGGTCGTCGACGACCTCGAGGACGCTGTGACAGAGCACCACGTCGGCGCTGCCCGCAGTGATGAGCACCGGCAGGTCGGACAGGTCGCCCTGCAGCCCGGCGACCCGGTCGGTGAGACCCCGCTCGGCAGCCCGGCGGTGCAGGGCGGCCAGGGAATCCGGGCTCGGGTCGACGACGGTGACCCGATGGCCGGCTTCGGCCAGGGGGACGGCGAAGCCGCCGGTGCCGCCACCTGCATCGACGACCGCCAGTCCACGCCCGTGCGGGTCGGCCTCGGCCAGCACCGCCGACAGGACCTCCCACACGACAGCGGTCCGCACCGAGGACGCCGGGCCGCCCGAACGCAGGCCACCGGCCGGTCGGCCGGACTGCTCGCTGGCCACGGTCCTCCTCGACGGCCCCCCATCGGACCGGGAGGCGCAGCAGCAAGCCTAGTGAGGCGGGGGCCGGACCGGTCGACGAGCGCGGGCACCGGTGGCCGGACTGTGCGGACCCGGCGCACACCACCACGAGTCACCGGCCTGCGCTCCCGGGACTGGCGTGCCAGAGCTTGCGAGGCGCAGCTCCCGGCCGCCCGGCGCGGTCCCCTCTGGGCGCCCCCGCGCGGTCCCCTCTGGGCGCCCCCGCGCCGCCGGACGTGCCGGTGCCGTCACCAGCCGGCTTGACGTCGGCGTAGGGCGAGGCCCGGAACCCGGTGGCGAAGACGTGCACCATGCCGCCCACCCCGGAATGGCCGGCGCCACCGCCGACCAGCGGAGGGTTCGCCATGACCGGCCGGCTGGACCGGCTGGCAGCCGCGCCGTGGACCGCCGCCTCGGTGGCTGCCGCCGCCGACGGCCCCTCCATCACCTGCCACACCGCGTCGAGCCCACCGGCCTGCCACGCGGCGTGCAGGACCGGGAGTTCCCACGCGCCGAGCGCCAGCATCGAAACCCCCCGCGGCCCGGTACGGCGTACCTGCCCACGGATGACGAGCAACCAGGAGTGGAACAGCGTCGAGGCGTAGCCGACCTGGGCATCTTCGAAGAAGGTCGCGTCGAGCGGCCCGGTCGCATCGTCGAGCGTCACGAACACCACCCGCTTACCCGATCGGATCGGTGGGGTCTGCGTCGCGACCTTCACCCCTGCGACCA
>JAYSQK010000412.1:0-4788 GCA_043721555.1 Frankiales bacterium | reverse complement strand
CTGTGGCCGCTCCTGGCCGCCGCCGAGGTGCGGCTGCTCGGCCTACGGGACGTGCCGGCAGATGTCGCGGTCGTCACGCTGCGGGTGCTGCAGGGCTTGTTGCTGCTGCCCCTCCCACTGCTCGTGTGGCGGACCGGGCGGCGGCTCGGCGCCAGCCGGGCGGGGGCCGCTGCGGCCGGCTTCGTGCCGCTGCTCGCCCCCCAGCTACTGCACATCGCTGCCTCGGTGACCGACGGCGACCTGCTGCTGCTGGAGTTTGCGCTGGCGACGCCGTTGCTGGTCGCAGTCGCCCAGGGCGCGCGCGGCACGCCGCAGGCGGTGGCCCTCGGGTTGGTCGTCGCTGCCGCCCTGCTCACCAAGAGCTTCGCCCTGCTGCTGCCCGGTTGCGTCCTGTTGGCCTTCGCCGTGGGCGCGGGCTGGCGGGTCCGCAACCTCGCCTGGCGTCCGTTGCTGGTCGCGCTCGGCCTGCCGGTGGTGCTGGCCGGCTGGTGGTACGCGCTGCGCCTGGTCACGACCGGTTCGATTCAGCCGTCCGGCTATCCCGCCGGGTTCCTGCGCACGCTCGCTGGCCGGCTCGGTCCCGGTGAGGCGGTCGAGATCTTCGTCGGGTCGGTCCTGAAGACGTCGTGGCGCGACCTCGGCTGGTTCGAGACACCCGGGTCGTTCGCCGGCGCGCTCGCGGTCTGGCTCGCCGTTGCCGCGCCGGTCCTGGTCGCCCTTCGCCCGCGCGAGACTCGCGGTCCGCTCGTCGTTGCCCTCGCGCCGTTCGTCCTGCTGACCGGCCTGATCTGCGCCCTGGAGGTCTCGGTCTTCGTGCACCTGCACGCGGTCTACGGAGCGCAGGGCCGCTATCTGTTCCCCGGCCTGGTCGGTGTCGCCGGGGTGGCCGCGGTTGGGCTGTCGGGATCCGGTCGGCTCGCGAGTGCCGCTCGGTTGGCCCTGCCGCTCGGCTGCCTGGCTGCTCAGGGCTTCGGCCTGCGTCTGGCGACGCGGTATTTCTGGGTTGGCGGCCGGTCGGCGGCGTTGGCCTGGTCGCCGCTCCCAGGCGCCGTGCTGGCTCTCGCTGCCGTGGTGGCTGTCCTGCTTGCCCTGGCCGCGGTGACCGGGCCTGCAGGGGTGTCTTCGGGTCAGTAGACGCCCGGGTCGCGGATGACGCGCTCCTCGGTGACCACACCGCGGCCCACGACGCGGTCGCGGCGACCGAAGACCAGCGTGGTCATCACCAAGCCGAGGAGGCCGGCGGCCATCAGGATGAAGCCGACAACGTGGATGTCCAGGCCGTTGAGGTTGTAGTCGACGGCGAATGCAAGGATCGCGCCGATCGCGAGCAGGAAGACGCTGACGCCGATGCCCATGGTGTTTGCCTCCGAGGTCGTGTGCGACGGGAGCCGCCGCGGTCAGGGCGTGGGTACCCGCGGTGGCTGTCGATCACACTCGCCCGTTCGGGTGGATGGGCGCCCCGGCTCGGCGTACCCGGTTAGAACGCGGCCTCGTCGAGGTCCATCAGGGACAGGTCGGTGGCCTCGGCGATGCTGCGCTGGGCGGTCAGCTCGGGTAGGACGTCGCGGGCGAACCACCGGGCCGCTGCCACCTTGCCCGTGTAGAACGCCGTGTCCCGACCGCTCGCCGCCGGCAGCGCCTCGAGGGCAACCGCCGCCTGGCGCAGCAGCAACCAGCCGACGACCAGGTCGCCGAGGGCCATCAGCGCCCGGGTGGTGTTGAGGCCGACCTTGTAGACGTTGCGCGGGTCCTCGGCCGACGCCATCAGGTCGTTGACGCAGTGCCCGACGATGCCCTGAACGTCCTCGAGCGCCTGGGCGAGCAGCTCGCGCTCGGCCACCAGCTGATCGTCGCCCGCCTTACTGAACTCCTGGATCTGCGCGGTGAGGGCCCCCAGCGCCTGGCCCTTGTCCCGGACGATCTTGCGGAAGAACAGGTCCATGCCCTGGATCGTGGTGGTGCCTTCGTAGAGCGTGTCGATCTTGGCGTCACGGAGGTACTGCTCGATCGGATAGTCCTGCGTGTAGCCCGACCCGCCGAAGATCTGCAGCGACGTGGCCAGCAATTCGTAGGCCTTCTCCGAGCCGTAGCCCTTCACGATCGGCAGCAGCAGGTCGTTGAGGCGCACGGCGGCCTCGTCGACCGTGCCGGCGGCGCGGCCGATCTCGATCCGGTCCTGCGCCGTCGCGGTGTAGATGACCAGCGCCCGCATGCCCTCGGCCCAGGCCTTCTGCCGCATCAGCATGAGGCGTACGTCGGGGTGGTGGCTGATCGTGACCCGCGGCGCGGCTTTGTCGGTCAGCTGCGCCAGATCCGGGCCCTGGACGCGGAGCTTGGCGTATTCGAGGGCGTTGAGGTAGCCGGTCGACAGCGTCGAGATGGCCTTGGTGCCCACCATCATCCGGGCGTACTCGATCACCTCGAACATCTGCGAGATGCCGTTGTGGACGTCGCCGACGAGCGTGCCGACAGCCGGCTGCCGTTCACCGAAGGTGACCTCACAGGTGGTCGAGACCTTCAGGCCCATCTTCTTCTCGAGGTTGGTGACGTAGGCACCGTTGCGCTCACCCAGGGCGCCGGTCTCCAGGTCGACGTGGAACTTCGGGACGAGGAACAGCGACAGCCCCTTGGTGCCGGGGCCGCCGTGCCCCGCGACGCCGACCGGGCGGGCGAGGACGAGGTGGTAGATGTTCTCCGGCCAGTCCCACTCGGCGCTGGTGATGAAGCGTTTGACGCCCTCGATGTGCCAACTGCCGTCGCTCTGCTGCGTCGCGGTGGCCCGGCCGGCGCCGACGTCGGAGCCGGCATCGGGCTCGGTCAGCACCATCGTGCCGCCCCAGCCGCGCTCGATCGCGAGCTCGGCGAACCGTTGCTGGGCGGGGGTGCCGTTGCGGTGCAGGATGCTGGCGAACGCCGGGCCGGCGGCGTACAGGTAGAGGGCCGGGTTGGCGCCGAGCACCATCTCCGAGCAGGCCCAGATCAGCGACGGCGGTGCGCCGATGCCGCCGAGTCGCTCCGACAGCGGCAACCGGTCCCAGCCACCGTCGTGGTAGGCCTGGTAGCTGCGGGTGAACGACGCCGGCAGGGTCACCGACCCGGTCGCCTTGTCAAAGACCGGCGGGTGCCGGTCGCCGTCCACGAACGACGCGGCGAGATCGTTGCTGGCGAGCCGCTCGACCTCCCGGAGCACGTCTTTTGCCGAGTCGACGTCGAGTTGCGCGTAGGGCTCGCTGCCGAGCGTGCGGTCGGCGCCGAAGACCTCGAACAGGTTGAACTCGAGGTCGCGCAGGTTGCTCTTGTAGTGCCCCATGGCCCGGACTCCTGGAGGTGGGTTACTGGTCAGTAGCCCACTGTCCTACCCGCCGGTAACTTTGGCAACCCCCCTTGCCAGCCAGCCGGGCCCAACCGCCCCCGCCAGTGACTAACAGGACATCAGCGCGTCGACCCGCCGTGTTGGGCAGCAATGTCCTGATGAGCACCCCGGACCGCCGACTCGCCTGCGCCCGGCCACCGTTCCTGCTTACCGTCTGGTGTCGTGATGTCAGACCGCAAACACGGCCCAGAATCACGACACGAGGCGGGAGGGACGGGAACTCGCCGCACCCGATTGGCGACCCGGGGAAGTCAGACGCCGAGCTGCTCGGCGGCCAGCTTGGCGCCCCGCTCGCGGGCGGCGATCTTCAAAAACGCAATGTCGCGGGCGAAGTCCGGCGACCCGTGCTTGGGCTTGAGGTCGACGCTGAACGGGCTGAAGCCGCAGTCGTCGGTCGCGCCGAGCTGGTCGGTCGGGATGTGTTTTGCGGCGGCGACGAGGTCGGCGGCGACCTGCTCGGGGGTCTCGACCGTGGGGTTGAGCGGGTCGATGACGCCGATGAAGGCGACCTGCTTCACGCCGTTCGCGTCGGTGCGGATGCTCTGACCGATCAGCTGGTAGACCCGCTCCTTGTCGTCCTCGCTGGCCAGCTGGATCAGGAAGTAGCCGGCGTTCATCCGGAACAGGCTTGGCAGCAGCTCGGCGTAGTCGACCTCCTTGCTGTGCACCGAGTCCATGTCACCGCCGGGGCAGGTATGGATCCCGATGTTCACCCGCTCCTCGGGGGTGAACCGGTCGATCACCCGGTTGTTCAGCTCGATGAACGTCTCCAGCAGATTCTCGTTGGTCCACGGGTTGCGGGCGTCCTTCTTGCCAGCCAGGCGCCCCTCGGTGAAGTCGATCGAGACCCGCACGGCGCCGGCGGCGAAGGCCTTGCGGATGTCCTTCTCGGCCTCATCGCACAGGTCCGCCAGGAACTGCTCGCGGCTGTAGCCCTCGAGCTCATCCTTGAGCGGATAGAGCAGGTAGAGCATCGACGGCGCGATGACCGCCTGCTTCATCGGCTTGGTGGCGTAGGGCTTGGACTGCTCGAGTAGGTCGGCGGCGTAGGTCTTGTAGCGGAACGGGCCGCCGGTCAGCCGCGGCAACTGCCGGTGGTGGCCGTCGTCGAAGATGGCGAAGTACTGCCCGTCACCGGCCAGGTTGTCGGCCAGCCCGGTGCCCGCGAGGGTGTCGGCCAGCGGGTAGGTCGCGAAGCTCGAGGCCCGCTGCTCGCCGTCGGAGACGATCGGCGTCCCGGTCTGCTCCATGCGTACGACGGAGTCCTTCGCGGCTGCGTCCTGCTCGGCGCCGAGCTGCTCCTTGGTGATGTCGCCCTTGTCGTAGGCGGCGATCGCCTCCTGCAGCTTCAGCGGCCGGGGCAGCGAGCCGACATTCTCGGTGGGGATGGGCATGTCGCACTCCTGAGGTCGATG
>JAYSQK010000411.1:0-16250 GCA_043721555.1 Frankiales bacterium | reverse complement strand
TAGCCGCCGGTAGCGGCCTTGAGCACGAGCGGCCAGCCGACGTGGGCGGCGAAGCCCTCGACATCGGCGAGCGTCGCCACCGGGGTGAACGCCGGCATCGGGACGCCGAGCCCGGCGAGACGCTCGCGCATCACCAGCTTGTCCTGCGCGTGCCGGAGCGCGGTCGAGCCCGGATACACCTGTACCCCGGCCGCCTCGAGCGCCTCGACCAGGCCGCCGGGCACGTGCTCGTGGTCGAAGGTCACGACCTCGCAGCCGGCGGCGAAGGCGGTCAGGTCGGCCAGCGACCTGTGGTCGCCGAGCGAGACGCCCTGCGCGACAAGGGCAGCGCTGTCGTGGGTGGCGTCGGCGAGCACCCGCAGGGACAACCCGAGTGAGATCGACGCCTGATGGGTCATCCGGGAGAGCTGGCCACCGCCGACCATGCCGACGACAGGCAACCCCATCGCACCGCGCACCGTCACGCGGCGAGGCTAGTGGGGCGACAGGTCAGTGCAGCAGCCGGGCGCGGAGCCGGTCGACGGTCTCCTCGTCGACGTGGACCGCCATCGCGAGGCCGTGCGGCCCGCCGTAGTCGCGGTCGACCGCGTCGAGGAAGCGCTCCATGTTGTCGGCGTGCGGCCGCATCGAGTCCAGCGAACGCGGACCGACGTCCGCCGCGTAGGTCGGTGAGGCGACGAGGCGGTCCCGCACCGCGCCGATCCGCTCGCCGCTCAAGGCGTAGTCGGCCACGACCGCGTCGCGGGTGACGCCGGCCAGCGACAGTGCGAGTGCGACGATGACCCCGGTGCGGTCCTTGCCGGCCGCGCAGTGCACGATCGACAGCCGGCTGGCCGGATCGGCCAGCACCCGCAGCGCGGTGGCCACATTGGCCGGGGCGTCCCGGACGTAGTCGACGTAGAAGTGCGCCATCGAATGCGCAGGCGCGTCCTCGTCCGGGATCGCCCTGGTGACTTCGGCCCGCCCGTCGAAACCGTGCGGGATGAGCGTCAGATGGTGGTGCGCGACCTCGGGGCGCGCCCGCAGCGGGCCTGGGCCTTCGAGCTCGACTTCGCCGTCGGTGCGCAGGTCGAGCACCGTCCGCAGGCCGAGCTGCTCGACGAGCAGCCGGACATCAGCCTCGGACAGGCCCTGCAGGTTGTCCGAGCGCAGCAGCACGCCGGATCTCGTCGTGCGCCCGTCGACGGTCGGCAGACCGCCGACATCGCGGACGTTCACGGCACCATCGAGGTCGACCCAGGTCACGGCGGCATGCTCGCACGGTCCGCCGCTACGCTGCACGGCGTGTCCGTGTCCCCGGCTCCTGCGGCGTCCCCTGGGTTGGTCGACCGGCTCCGCCCGATGGTCGCCGAGCTCGCGAAGTTCGTGGTCGTCGGCGGCTTCTGCTTCGTCTTGGACCTCGGGTTGTTCAACCTGCTGCACTTCGGCCTCGAGCTCGGCCCGTTGACCTCCAAGACGATCTCCACAGTGGTCGCGACCGCCGTCTCCTACGTCGGCAACCGGCTCTGGTCCTTCGCGCACCGGGTGTCCGACACCGGCGAGCAACGCCGCGACCTCACCGTCTACGCCGCCATCAACGTCGTCGGCCTCGTCATCACCCTCGTCCCGGTCGGCATCACGCACTACCTGTTCGGGCTGACGGGGCAGGTCGCCCTCAACGTCGCGGCGATCGTCGGCACCGCTTTCGCGACGGTCTTTCGTTTCCTGGCCTACCGGCGCTGGGTCTTCGTCGGCAATCGGGACGCCGCCGAGCGTGCGGCGCTCGTCTAGCCCGAGCACACCTGGGCGCGTCGCAGCAGATGCGGCGTCAGCGCCCGGTAGCCGCGCACCGACCGCCGCCGCAACCCCTTCACGACGTACGCCGGGTCAGTGGCCAAGGCGCTGGCGGCGGTGTCGTCGACCAGGACGGTGCCCGGGCGGGCTTCGTCGGTGAGTCGGCTGGCGAGGTTGACCGGCTGGCCGTAGACGTCGCCGAGCCGCACGAGCACCGGACCGAGGGCCACGCCGGCGCGCGCCGCCGGCAGGTCCTCGTCGACCTCGTGCGCCTCGACCGTCGCCAGGGCCACCTCGACCGCGTTCGCGAGGTCGTCGGTGGCGTAGAGCACGGCGTCGCCGAGGGTCTTGATGACCCGGCCACCGACCGCCGCCACCCGCAGGGAGGTGTCCCGCTCGAACCGCTCCAAGGTGCGCTCGAGCTCGGTCGTGGACCATCGGCGGGTCGAGCCGGTGAAGTCGACGAGGTCCAAGAAACCGACGGCCAGGACCGGCTGGCCGTCTTTGCGGGCCGACGCGAAGGACCGCGCGGTGGCTGCCGCGAATTGCCGGCGCCAGACGAACAGCACCAACTCCTCGAGCTGCGGCAGTGTCGCCACCGCCGACGCAAGCGTCGCCTCGGTGGCCTGCTCGACGGTCATCCCGTCGGTGAGGGTGCGGAAGATGTCGACCTGCGCCTCGGCCAGCCGGGCCAGCCCCTGCCCCATCGCCCGGGCCAGCACGAGCAGCGTGTCGGGGTCGATGATGCCGCTTGCCTGCATCGCCACCGCCGTCTGCAGCGCGCGGACATCGGCGGCCGTGAAGGCCACCTCGTCATCGGCGAGGGCGGGGAACCCCAGCGCCGACCACACCGCGTGGGCCCGGTCCAGCGGCACACCCGAGAGCGCGACCACGTCCAGCCGGGTCAGGGTGACCGGCTCGCCGAGCAGCGCCCGGTCCAGGTCCTCGGCGTGGCCCACGCGCGCAGGGTAGGGGGACGGCCCGTCGTCCGGGGGTGCCGAAGCCACTGTCCCGGCGTACCGTCGAGGTGGTGAACGGGCGGCACAAGGCGTACTTCGTCTTCCGGGGCAGTTCGGCGGGCATCTTCCTGCTCTCCGCCACCGTGCTGCCGCGGGGCGCGCCGGCAGTCGTCGGCTGCATCGTCGCCGGCATGGGCGGTGTGCTGACCTGCATCGGCGTCAATGCGGGCGGGCCCGGTGAGCGGGCCGGTGGCCGGGTCGAGGGCGTTCGATACGACAAGCTCCGGGCGCCCCAGGGCGACTGGCCGCCGTACGACCCGGCGAAGGTCGTCGACGGCGAGCTCGCGGAGAGCTAGGAGACCTGCTCGACCAGGTCGTAGAGCGTGCGCTGCACCTGCTCGACGTTGGGCACCTCGGTGAGCACGACCTGGCCGCGCTCCCCGGCCGACTCGACCACCAGCGTGCCGCAGCCAAGGATCCGCTCGAACAGCGAGTGGCTGAAGGTGATGTCGTTGATCCGGGACAGCGGTACGTCGCGGCCCTGCCTGGCCAGCACGCCAGTGCGCACCACCACCCGGCGGGTCGTCACGACGAACAGCGTGGTGCGCCACCGCAGGAACGGCACGACCGTGAACGCGACGAGCAGCACGGCCGCGGCAACGGCCACCACCACCTGTAGGCGGCCGTCGTCGACGACCGCGAGCAGATAGCCGGCCAGCGCCAGGACGACCACCAGCGAGAGCACCGGCAGCACCAGGCGCTTCCAGTGCGGATGCATGTCGAGCACGACGTCCTCCCCCTCCGACAGCAGCTTCGCGGGATAGGCCATGGCGCGATGATGTCAGCGCAGGTGCACCACGTCGCCCGCGGCGTACGCCGTGCCGTCGACGACCAGCCGACCGCCCGTGTCGACGTCGTCCGCGACACCTTCCACCGCTGTCCCATCGGGCAACTCCAGGCTCACCCGGCGGCCGATCGTCGAGCACAGCGCGCGGTAGTCGCCCCGGTCGGCGGCCCGGGCCAGATGGCGCAGCACCGCCTTCAGCAGCGGCTCGCGGTCGACGGTGACGGCGCCGACGAGCTGCAACGACGTGGCGCCGGCGTGCGGCAACTCGTCGGCGCGGGTCGTCACGTTGAGCCCGATCCCCAGGACGACCGCGCCGCTGACCGGTACCTCGGCGAGCAGCCCGCAGAGCTTCTTGCCATCGACGAGCACGTCGTTCGGCCATTTCAGCACCGCGTCGACCTGAGCGACCTCGCGCACGGCCCGGGCCACCGCGACCCCGCCGAGCAGGCTCTGCCAGGCCAGCAACGCCGAATCGGGGCGAAGCAGCACCGAGAAGGTCAGCCCGGCCCGGGGCGGCGACACCCAGCTCCGGTCCAGCCGGCCCCGGCCGGCCGTCTGCGACTCGGCGACCACGACGAGCCCGGCCGGCTCACCGGCCCGGGCGCGTTCGGCGACAACGGCGTTGGTCGAGTCGGTCTCGGCAAGCACCTGCACCCGCCAGCCGTCGCCGGACAGGGCCCGGTCGAGGGCGCGGGCACGCAGCGGCGGGCGGTCCAGGTCGTCGTACATCCCGCCATCGTGCCCCGGTACCCTGCGCCGCGTGACCGCCGAGCCCGTGACCCAACCGTCCGACCAGGCCGCGGGCCCCGACGTCCACACGACTGCGGGCAAGCTCGCCGAGCTGCGCCGCCGCGCCGAGCTGGCGCTGCACCCCGGCACCGAGGCGGCGCTGACGAAACGGCACGCCAAGGGCCAGCGGACGGCCCGGGAGCGGATCGAGGCGTTCCTCGACGAGGGCAGCTTCACCGAGACCGACGCGCTCGCCCGGCACCGGGCCCGCGATTTCGGCCTGGACGACAACCGGCCGATCGGCGACGGCGTCATCACCGGATTCGGCACCGTCGACGGCCGCCCCGTGTGCATCTTCAGCCAGGACGCCATGGTGTTCGGCGGCGCCCTCGGCGAGGTCTACGGACAGAAGATCGTCAAGGTGATGGACCTGGCGCTCAAAACCGGCTGCCCGGTCGTCGGGATGAACGAGGGCAGCGGCGCGCGGATCCAGGAAGGGATCATGGGTCTGGCGCTGTACGGCGACATCTTCTACCGCAACACGATGGCCTCGGGGGTGGTCCCGCAGATCTCGCTGATCCTGGGCAACTGCGCCGGCGGCCACGTCTACTCGCCGGCGCTGACCGACTTCAACCTGATGGTGGACGGCGCCTCGGCGATGATGATCACCGGTCCGGATGTCATCAAGACCGTGACCGGCGAGGACATCTCGATCGAGGACCTCGGCGGTGCCCGGGCGCACAACTCACGCAGCGGCGTCGCGCACTTCATGAGCCACGACGAGGACGACGCCCTCGAGTTGGCCAAGGCGCTGCTGTCCTACCTGCCGAGCAACAACCTGTCCGAGCCGCCGGTGTTCGAGACCGGCGACGCGCTCGCCGAGGAGCCACTGACCCTGCTCGACACGTTCATCCCGGACAGCAACAACGCGCCGTACGACATGCACACGGTCATCGAGGCGGTCCTGGACGACGGCGACTTCCTCGAGGTGCAGGCGCTCTGGGCGCAGAACATGACCTGCGGCTTCGGCCGAATCGAGGGTCGCAGCGTCGGGGTCGTCGGCAACAATCCGATGCATTTCGCGGGCACCCTCGACATCGACGCGTCGGAGAAGGCGGCCCGCTTCGTCCGCACCTGCGACGCGTTCAACATCCCGGTGCTCACCTTCTGCGACGTCCCGGGCTTCCTGCCGGGCGTCAACCAGGAGCACGCCGGCATCATCCGGCGCGGCGCCAAACTGCTCTACGCCTACTCCGAGGCGACCGTCCCGAAGATCACGGTCATCACCCGCAAGGCGTACGGCGGGGCGTACGTCGTGATGGGCAGCAAGCACCTTGGGGCCGACGTCAACCTGGCCTGGCCGACCGCGCAGGTCGCCGTCGTCGGGGCCCAGGGCGCCGTCAACATCATCCAGCGCAAGGCGATCGCCGCGTCCGACGATCCCGACGCGGCCCGCGCCGCGTTCATCCAGCAGTACGAGGACACCTTCGCTACGCCCTACATCGCCGCCGAGCGAGGGTTTGTCGATGCGGTCATCGAGCCGTCGCAGACCCGACGCGAGATCGCCAAGGCGCTGCGCCTGCTCGCCGGCAAACGGCAGACGCTGCCGCCGAAGAAGCACGGGAACATCCCACTGTGACCGAGCCCGCTGTGACCGAGCCCCCGCCGCGACCGGTGCTCCGGATCGTCGGTGGCCACGCGACCGCCGAAGAGCTCGCCGCGCTCGTCGCGGTCCTGGCGAGCCGCCCGGACGCGACAGCAAAGGAGCCGGCCCGGCAAGCCGGTTGGTCGGCCCGCGCCGATCTGCTGCGGCGCCCGCACGCGCCGGGGCCGGGCGCCTGGCGGGCGTCGGTCCAGCCGCGCTGAGTCTGGCGGGCTGAGTCTGACGGGCTGACTACGGCAGCGTTGCGGCGGTCAGCGGCGGGTTCGGGGCGGCGGCCGGCGGTTGGCTGGCGGCGAGCCATTCCCTCGCGGCCGCCCTGCCGTTGGCCAGGAGGCGGGCCTGCGCCGATCCGTCGAGGTGGAAGTCGGTCGAGTTCACCCCGGCGTTGTCGATGAAGATGGTGCGGGCCGCCTTGTCCGAGGTGAGGTAGTAGCGGTCGGCGTTGTCGAGCAGGGTGTGCAGGCAGGCGATCCCTTCTTCGACGACGTTGGTCACATCGCGACCGGCCGCGATCGTCGTCTCGCGGGCCGACAGTTTCAGGCCGATGGTGGGCCACCGGGACGGGCTGCCATCGGTCCGGTCGAACACCTCGACCGGGAAGTTGGCCAGCAGTCCGCCGTCCACCCAGGTGATCTTTGCCGCGTCGTAGTGGACCCCGTCCACGTCCCCGGCCGGGGCGTGGAAGCGGACCGGTTCGAAGAAGAACGGGATCGACATCGAGGCCCGGACCGCGTCCACGATCAGCAGATCGTCGATGCCGTCCATGCCGTACGCCGGGTAGTCCCAGGGCAACCGGACGCAGCGCCCCCGGGTGATGTCAGCGGTGTGCACCACCAGGCTGTAGCGCTGGCTCGGCGCCCACCGGCTGTCGGCGCCTGGGTCCTCCAGCCGCAGTTGACCGAACGTCGTCACGCCGATCGTCTTCAGTGCATCGCCGAGCCAGTCGGTGAGGTAGCGCCCGTCGTAGAGGCCCATGTGCATCGCCAGATGGGCGGCGGCCTCGATGCGGCCGGCGTCCATGAACTTCGGGTAATCCACCGTCGCGAGGATGTCGTTGAGCTGGCTCAGGGGCTGGCCGGCGGCGTTCAACGCAGCGACCAGGGCCGCCGCGATGGCGCCGGCGCTCGTCCCGGCGACCCGCGGGAAGTGGTAGCCGGCCGCGTCGAGCTCGATCACCGCGCCGGCCAGCCCGATGCCCTTGACGCCGCCGCCTTCGAGCACGAGGTCGGCGCGTAACCCGACCGGGGCCGCCGCCGCGGCGACGGCTGCCTGCCCCGGCGTACGGGCTGGGGGAATCAGCCCCGGCAGTGCTTCAGGGACATCAACGGGCTCGGACATGGTGCCTCCCGGTCGTGGGGGTGTCGTTCAGCTGGCGCGCCTCGGCGGAGGTCGCGGTGGGTTGCCGGTGGATGTGCGCGGCGAGGTCGAGCGTGCCGCCGACCGGCCGGTCAGCGTGGTAGGCGACGACCTTGCTCGCGTGCAAGTCCTCGTGCTGCCGCCAGTTGGTGACGTAGGTCAGCCACTCGTCCTTGGCGAGCACGACCCGCAGCAGGGTCGGGCTGCACCGGCCGTCGAGCGCCTTGGTCAGCTCAGCGAGGGCGCCCTCGTGCGCGCAGACCTGCAGCAGGTCGGTGGCGGACCGCACCCCGTTGGCGCGCAGAGCCATCGTGACCTCGGCGGTCGTGTGCTGCTGGAGCATCGCCTGGTCGACCCAGTCGATCAGCCGAGGAGCTGGGATCCGCGAACTCAGCATCAGGTCCACCAGGTCGTGCCGGGCCAGCGCCTGCACGCTGGTGATGCCCTCCTCCTCCAGCCGGGTCCGTTCGTAGACGTCGATCTCGTCGATCTGGGTCAGCGGTGAGCGCCGGTCCAGCTCGTCATCGGTCGTGGCCTTGCTCCCGGTGAGGGTGCGGATGCTCAACAGCACGGTGTTGGGGACGACCCCGGCCAGGAACGACACGGCCAGTGTGCTCGGACCGTCGCCGATGATCCCCTGGACGGACCAGGCGAGGACGACGGCCATCAGGATCCGCACGGTGATCACGTTGTAGGTCTTGGGCTTGAGGTCGCCGCGGACGAAGCCCCGCAAGGCGACCTGCACGGACAGGAAGTACGCGCCCAGGAACGCCATCGTGACCGGCGTGAGCTGGGGATGGAACATCTCTGGCACGGTGGCCGGTGCGCCGTCCGGTCCGTTGGTGGGCACACTCAGCACCACGACGATCCAGCCGATTGCGATGAGCAGGGTCGACAGGACGACCGGCGAGCGATCGCGCAGGCGCTGCCTGGTCGTGTCGACCCCGAGGCCGAGCGAGGCGCCCAGGAACTCCTCGACCCGGCGGCCGTACTTTGCGTCCACGTCGGCAATCGTGCGCAGCGTCGGGTCGAGCCGAAAGATCACGTGCAGCCAGCGGTCGACCAGCGTGGTCAATTTCTCCC
Source organism: Frankiales bacterium (assembly GCA_043721555.1). Taxonomy (GTDB): domain Bacteria; phylum Actinomycetota; class Actinomycetes; order Mycobacteriales; family SCTD01; genus JAYSQK01. Next base: position 7,840 of record JAYSQK010000411.1, on the reverse strand, counting down.
GGTCGAACTGGAAGTACATCAGCGCCGGGACGAGCGATACCAGGATCACCAGCACGAGCTGCAGGGACCGCACCACCAGCACGTGGTGCGGTACGTCCCCGCCGATCACGATGGGTCGCAGGCCGTCGAACCTCACCGCCTGGGCGAGATCGGTGCCGAAGTACAACGCGGCGGCGGGCGCCGAGACGCCGACGACGATGAGCACCACCAGCGCGGAGTACTGGAACGAGGAGATCACCAGGTCGCGTAGCAGCTCGACGAACCCGGCTGCCTCCCGGGCCGGCTCGAGCTCGCGGTCCAGCCGGTCCGCACCGTGCAGCAGGGTCCCCCGGGCGCGCCGGATCGCCAGCGCCGCAGCCAGCAGGCACAGGGTGGCGAAGCCCGCTACCCCCAACGCCGCGGCGACGTTGCGCCCCAGCAGCGCCCCGACGGCGACGAGCCCGGCGAGCATGCCCGTGGCAGCGAACACCGACGCCACCCGCACGATCATGCTGCGGGTCGGCTCGGGCTCCCAGTCGACCGCCTGATCCTGCCGGGCAGCTGTCGCCGCGTCGCCGTACAGCCGGGTGGGGTGGCTACCGAGCCGGCGGACCTGCAGCGGCGAGAGCTTCAAGATGTCGGCGTCGTCGACGCCGTGCAGCTCGACGTGCTGCGGCGTCTGGTTCCTGATCACGAAGTTCGTCAACACGCCCACCCGTTCGCCTCGTCGTCGCAGCAGCGCCGACCAGTAGCCCCCTGGGAAGCTAGATCACCGCGGGTGGCGCCTGATACGTCAGCGGGCAACTCCCCCTTCCCGTGATCAACAGGACATTGCCGCGGCGACTCGCCGGCGGGTCTTGCGCCGATGTCCTGATGATCACCAGATCGAAGGATCCCTTGACCGGGCCCGCTCGCAGGAGCACGCTCGCAGAGCAGCTCACTGATCAGTGGCGCGTGGGCTGGGCCGCGCGGCTATCTGCCCCCGGCGCTTCCCGAAAGGGGGAGCCACATGGCGGCTGTCGGGCTCTTGTACGTGGGAGCCATCTTATTCCTGAACGGCACGATGCTGCTCGGCTGGGTAGACGGGAAATCGGCGGCGCCGCTCAACGTCTTTGTCGGATTCTTGCAAGTTCTCACACCGACCTATCTGATCATCAGCGCTGACGGCGACCAGACCAAGATTCTTGCCGCGTCGGGGCTCTATCTGTTCGGCTTCACCTACCTCTACGTGGGCTGGAATCTGTTGGGGAATCTGGACGGCACCGGCCTCGGCATGTTCTCGCTGTTCGTCGCCGTCTCCGCGGTGGTCTACTCGATCATCAATTTCGACGCAGGCGACCCGATCTTTGGTGTCATTTGGCTGTACTGGTCATTTCTTTGGTTATTGTTCTACCTGCTGTTGGGTCGCAAGCAAGAGACGCTCGGCAAGTACACCGGGGCGGTGGCGATGGTGCAGGGATGGGTCACTGGTGCGCTCCCAGCCTTCCTGCTGTTGACGGGTCACCTCGACTTCATCGGGGCCAGCACCTTCGCAACGATCCTGGCGGTCTTTGCAGTGGTCGTGTTCGGTGCGCTGTTCGTCCGGATGCGCCAGCCCAGGACGACGCCGCGGGGCGTCACGGTGCCCAGGCCGGCGTGAGCGAGCCGACCCCACCTCCATCGCGTTCGACCGAGACAAAGGATGGGCTATGCCCAAGAATCTGTTTCCGTTAGACAACACGAAGTCCTTCACGAACCAGCAGTACGTCGGGCACAACCGTTGGCATCCCGACGTGCCCGCCAACGTGACGGTCAAGCCGGGCGACACCTTCCGGGCGGACTGCCGCGAGTGGTTCGACGGCGCCATCCGTAACAACGACTCCGCCGATGACGTTCGCGACGCCCCACTGGCCGGAGTCCACGTCCTGAGCGGGCCCTTCCGCGTCGAGGGAGCCAAGCCCGGCGACCTGCTGGTCGTGGACATCCTGGACATCGGCCCCTGCGACGAAGACAACACCGATGGCATCTCCGGGCAGGGCTGGGGCTACACCGGTGTGTTCCCCAAGGAAAACGGTGGTGGTTTCCTGGTCGACCAGTTCCCGGATGCCTACAAGGTGATCTGGGACTTCAGAGGAGGGGTGGCCACGTCGCGTCACATCCCGGGCGTCTCCTACACGGGCATCGTGCACCCTGGTCTGATGGGCACCGCGCCCTCGGCTGAGCTCCTTGCCAAGTGGACCAAGCGGGAGACTGACCTGATCGCCACCGACCCCGACCGGGTGCCCCCCTTGGCGCTCCCCCCGAATCCCGACAGCGCGATCCTCGGGTCCTTATCGGGGTTGGCGTTCGATCGGGCCGCCAACGAGGCGGCTCGTACGGCGCCGCCGCGCGAGAACGGCGGCAACCAAGACATCAAGAACTTCACCAAAGGCACTCGGGTGTTCTACCCGGTTTTTGTGGACGGGGCAAACCTGTCGTTCGGCGACCTGCACTTCTCGCAAGGCGATGGCGAGATCACGTTCTGCGGCGCCATCGAAATGGGTGGCTACATGGTTCTTGGTGTCGACGTCATCAAAGGGGGAATGCAGACCTACGGCGTCAGCGAAAACGCCATCTTCATGCCAGGCATCACTGATCCGCTCTACAGCGAATGGCTGGCGTTCTCCGGAACGTCGGTGACGCTCACCGGGGAACAGCGTTACCTGGATCCGTTCCTGGCCTACCAGCGGGCCTGCCTGCACGCCATCGACTACCTGACGAAGTTTGGGTACAGCGACATCCAGGCGTACATGATCTTGGGCTCGGCGCCGATCGAGGGACGCCTCTCCGGGGTCGTCGACATCCCAAATGCCTGCGCCACGGTCTATCTGCCGCGGGCGATCTTCGACATCGATATCCGACCCTCAGCCGCTGGCCCGGCACAGGTCGAGGGCGGTATGGACGTGCCCATGTCCCGCTGGAGCGAGCACAAGGAGTGGGCGCCGTACCCCTGGTAACCACGCCGGTAGCGACTGGCGTCCCCCGGGCCGCATAAGGCTCCGGTCGACGGTGCGCGCGGGCCGGAGCCGACGGCTTCGTCCGGCCCAACACACCGCAACCTCGAAGGGAGGTCGATGTGGTCACCTATCAATATGTCTGTGACCAGGACGGTCTGACGGAGGTCAACCGGCCCATGGGTACGGCGCCCCGCTGGACCCCGTGCCCGGAGTGCAGTCAGCCGGCACGACGGTCGTTCACCGGCCCCATGGTTGCCCACGGAGATCAGCATGCCCGGCGGCTCATCGAGTCGACCGCCGCCACCAGCGATCGACCGGACGTCGTGACCGCCATCCCGCCGACCGGGGGGATGGCGAGGCGCCGGTCGGCCGCACCGCACCGCTTGCTGAACAAGCTGCCGCGCCCCTAGCGATCCCTGGTCCGCACCCGAGGCGGTCGGCCGTGCAGCGGCTGGACAGCCGCTCCCGCGTCGTGCGCCGCCCCCGGCCCCGCGTCGGCCACGCCGCTTCCCGGGCCGCCCTCGTGCGAGTCCGGGCTTGTGCTGGATCGGGCCGCGACGCGCCGGGCGTTTCGCGGCCCGATCCAGCACGAGCCGCCTCGTGCGTTGGCCACCGGGTTGGGACCGGGGCGGTGCTGTGGAGCCACCGGGCTCGGCGGGTCAGCGGCCGAGCGCCCGGGACAGGCTCTCCGATGACTCGACAAGGCGGTCTAGGACATCTTGCTCATCCTGGAGGACGACAGTCCACGGAGCGGGCTCAGAGCGGCCGAAGTGTTGCTCCACTGGATGACGCCAGGCCTCGCGTACGTACATGAGCGTCTCCCAGAGCACCTCCGCTTCGAGGTCCTCGTCAAGGAGTACCTCCCCCGCTCGGGTGACGACCAGCACCAGGCCGTGACCGCCCAACCAGGAAAGGTCTTGCAAGCAATCGTCCAGGGCATTCCAATTCTTGCCGTAATAGGCGGGAAACTGTAGGGCGGCCGCGAACTCCTGATGCAACCCGGCCGCGGTCCGCATCCGCCAACCTCGAACCACTGCGACAAAAGGCCCCTGACCCCGGACAGCGCTTGCCTCCCGAGAGACCTCCGGTTCGGTGGCCGCGTCCAGCACGAGCCAACTAGCTGGATCGAGTTCGCACCAATCAGGGTGATCGATCATCGGAACCTCCGAAATCCCAGGTAGTGAGAGTCGGTGAAGTAGACAACACCAGTGATGTCGTCCACGAGGACGCGGGATTGATCGCGACCCTGGTTTGGGACTGAAGGGGCGATGTCGTATTCCCGATACCTACCCTTGGGAAGCAGATTGGCCGCATCAGCCGGCTTGTTCCGGTACACCCCGCCCCCGTGCCAACCTTTGGGCGGACTGCCGTTGTGCGTCTCGAGCCACGCCAGCAGACCGTTGATCTGCTCCCGCGGCAGGCGCTTGGGCGGGAACTGACCGTGCACCTCGTGCTCGACGCCGTTGAACGGACCGAGCAATCTCGCAGCGCGCGGCAGCAGGTCCTCGGCGGCCGCGCCCCCCAACGCGAACGCCCCCGCCGTCGCCACCCGACCCGCGTCGACGTGGCCGGTCACGGTGTAGTCCTCGGCGGCGGCAGTGCCGCTCCAGGCGGTGGACGTCGCGAGCTTCGGCAGCACCCAGCGGGCGACCGGGTTCGCCGCCTCAGCTCCCAGACCCCCGACGATGCCGGCCAGCCGACCGCCGGCCGCGCCGTAGGACACATCGGTCGCAGCGTGCCCGAACAGCACCGGTACATCGAGGTGGCCGGTGCGATCGACCTGCCGGTAGGCCTCCAGGTCGGTCAACCCGGCCGTCACGTACACCTGCGGGCGCAGGAACGCCGCGGCGGCCCGCAGTGCCTGCAGCGCGCGCACCGCCAACGTGACCGCCTCCGCGGCCTCGGCCGCTGCGGCACCCGCGGCGGTGACCGCCGAGGCGGTCGCTGCCACTTCGGCCCCGACCAGGGCGCCGTCGACCGCCGCCGCAGCCGGTGCAGCCGCCCCCACGGTCACCACGACGACCGTCGCGGTGACGACCACGACAGCTGCCACGGTCAGCACCTTGCCCCACGACCAGTGGTGCTGGCGGTGCGCGCGGTCCAGCACCGCGGCGAACCGGTCGAGCCGGTCGGCCGCCTCGCGCAGCGCGGTCGCGACCTGCCGGGTCTGGGCGTCGAGCGCCACGAGCGGGTGCCGCGCCGCGGTCGCGGACGCCCCGGTCCAGCAGTGGTGCGCGTCCGCCAGCACGCGGTGCGCCTGCCGCTGGGCTCCCTCCACCTCATCGGCGGCCTGCCGCATCGCCCTGGCCAACCGCCGCGCGGCACCGCTGTCGCCGCCCGGCGGCTTCGGCAGGTGGAAGACCTGCGCCTGCGCGAGCGCCGGCTCGGCAACCGGCGTCACCGGAACAGCCCCCGGTCCAGCTCCCGGACGCACGAGGCGACAGCCGCCAGGCCGGTCTGCAGCTGCCGATGATCGTGGACGAGGACGTCGAAGCCGTGCTGCACCGCAGACCGCAGCTCGGCTGCCGCGCCCTGACCCGCCCGTCCCAGGGCGCCCTGGGACGCGCCAAGCACAGCCAGCAACTCGTCCCGCGCCGCCTCGACGCTCGCCACGACCCCGGCGTACGCCCCGGCATGCAACGACAGCTCGTCCGGCCGGATCCTGATGGTGCTCACTGGTCAGACGGTGCCAGAAATCACCAGGGCGTGACGACGGCTATCCACAGGTGCCGGTTCGGCGGCGTCGCGCGCGACCTCGATAGGCTCCGCTGCCCAACTGCCGAGGGAGCTCCGTGCGCAAGGTCCTGATCGCCAACCGTGGCGAGATCGCCGTCCGGGTCGCCCGTGCCTGCAAGGACGCCGGCCTGTTGTCGGTCGCCGTCTATGCCGAGCCCGACCTCGACGCGCTGCACGTCCGGGTCGCCGACGAGGCGTTCGCGCTCGGTGGCACGACGCCCGGCGAGTCCTATCTGCGCATCGACAAGGTGCTGCAGGCGGTCAAGGACTCGGGCGCCGACGCAGTCCACCCCGGCTACGGCTTCCTGTCCGAGAACGCCGAGTTCGCCCAGGCCGTGATCGACGCCGATGTCACCTGGATCGGCCCCTCCCCCGACGCCATCGCGGCGCTCGGCGACAAGACGACCGCCAGGCACATCGCGCTCAAGATCGGCGCGCCACTCGCACCCGGCACGCCCGACCCGGTCAAGGACGTCAGCGAGGTCATCGCCTTCGCCGAGCAGTACGGCGTACCGGTGGCCATCAAAGCGGCCTTTGGCGGCGGCGGCCGGGGGCTCAAGATCGCCCGCACGATGGAGGAGATCCCGGAGCTGTACGAGTCCGCGGTCCGCGAGGCCGTCGCGGCGTTCGGGCGGGGCGAGTGCTTCGTCGAGCGCTACCTGGACAAGCCGCGGCACGTCGAGACGCAGGTGCTCGCCGACAGCCACGGCAATGTGGTCGTCGTCTCGACCCGCGACTGCTCGCTGCAGCGCCGCTACCAGAAGGTCGTCGAGGAGGCGCCCGCGCCGTTTCTGACCGCGGAGCAGACCGCGCAGCTCTACGACGCCAGCAAGAAGATCATCAAAGCGGCCGGCTACGTCGGCGCCGGCACCTGCGAGTTCCTCGTCGCGCAGGACGGCCTGATCAGCTTCCTCGAGGTCAACACCCGGCTGCAGGTCGAGCACCCGGTCACCGAGGAGGTCACCGGTGTCGACCTGGTGCGCGAGCAGTTCCGGATCGCCGACGGCCACCCGCTGACCTTCACCGACCCCGAGCCGCGCGGCCATTGTTTCGAGTTCCGGATCAACGGCGAGGACCCCGGCCGCGGGTTCCTGCCCGCCCCCGGCACGGTCACCCGCTTCGTGCCGCCGCTCGGTCCCGGCGTACGCGTCGACACCGGCATCGAGTCCGGCTCGGTCATCGGCGGCGCCTTCGACTCGCTGCTTGCCAAGCTGATCGTCACCGGCGCGACCCGCGAGCAGGCGCTCGAACGGTCCGCGCGCGCGCTCGATGAGATGGCGGTGGACGGGATGGCAACGCTCATCCCGTTCCACCGCAAGGTGGTCCGGGACCCGGCCTTCACCAGCGAGCCGTTCACCATCCACAACCGCTGGATCGAGACCGAGTTCGACAACGACCTCCCGCCGTACGCCGGGACAGGGGGCACCGCCGACGAACCCGAGCCGCGCGAGGTCGTGATCGTCGAGGTCGGCGGCAAGCGCCTGACGGTCTCGCTGCCGGCCGGGCTCGGTGGCGGCGCCGGGCCCGCGAAGAAGGCCACCCCGAAACGGGCCGCCGGCAACAAGGCCGGCGCGGCGACGTCCGGCGACGCGCTGACCTCACCGATGCAGGGCACGATCGTGAAGGTGGCCGTCGAGGACGGCGCGACCGTCGCGGTGGGCGAGCTCATCGTCGTGCTCGAGGCGATGAAGATGGAGCAGCCGCTCAACGCGCACAAGGCCGGCACCGTGACCGGGCTGTCGCTCACGATCGGCGAGGTCGTGACCAGCGGCGCCGCCATCTGCGAGATCAAGGACTGACCCGCGCTCCTGGATCGAGCCCCCCACGCAGCCGATCTTGACGATCTGGTCGCGTCCACCGGCGTGTCGCCGACACTATCGTCAAGATCGCCGCGGTGGTGGTGGCTGCGGTGGTGGTGGTGGTGGTGCCCCCCGAGCCTGGCAGGCCCCCGCTCAGGCGTCGTGGAGCATCAGCTGGCGGGCCGCCTCGGTGATCGAGCCGCCGAGCGAGGGGTAGATCGAGAAGGTATGCGCCAACTGGTCGACCGTGAGGCCGTGCTGGACGGCCATCGAGACCGGCAGGATCAGCTCGGACGCCCGTGGCGCCACGACGACGCCGCCCAGCACGGTGCCCGAGCCGGGCCGGCAGAA
>JAYSQK010000410.1:0-2441 GCA_043721555.1 Frankiales bacterium | reverse complement strand
GAGCGGTACCCAGGCCACCTCGCTGACCTCGATGTCGGCGTCCGACAGCTCGAGGCCGTGCTCCGGGTCGACGGCGAGCAGCAGGAAGTGGTGCACCGTCTTGTGCACCCGTCGGCCGTCCGCAACGAACCAGAAGTCGATGGTCCCGAGCTTGCCGACGACCCGGCCGGTGATGCCGGTCTCTTCGCTGACCTCCCGGACGGCGGTCTGCGCCTCGGTCTCGCCGGCCTCGAGGTGCCCCTTCGGCAACGACCACAGCAGGCGTCCGCGCCGGTCCAGCCGGCCGATCAGCGCGCCGTGCGCACCCGGCCCGATCCGGTCCAGCACGAGCCCGCCGGCGCTCGTCTCGTCGACCCGCCGCAGGGGTCGGCGCAGCGGCGGGGTGGGGACGGGCCGGGACATCGGCCCAGCGTACGGCGGGGCAGCGGGCCGGGCGTGCCGCCGGGCGGGCGCCGCGGCCGGCTGTGCGCACCCGGCCACGCCCTAGGATCGTCCCTCGTGCCCGGACTCGATGATCTGCAGCGCAACGCGGTCCGCGAGCTGGTGCGCACCTCGCCGCTGCTGGTCGAGCTCGGCGAACGGTTCGCCGCCGGCGGCCATCGCCTGCACCTGGTCGGCGGGTCGGTCCGGGACGCGCTGCTGGGCCGGCTCGGGGACGATCTCGATCTCACCACCGACGCCCATCCGGACCGGGTGCTCGAGCTCGTCGAGGGGTGGGCGGACAGCACCTGGGAGACCGGCATCGCCTTCGGCACTGTCGGGCTCGCCAAGCACGGCAGCAAACTGGAGGTGACCACCTACCGGGCGGAGGCCTACGACCGGAGCTCGCGCAACCCGGTCGTGACCTACGGCGAGTCCCTCGACGGCGACCTGGCCCGGCGCGACTTCACCATCAACGCGATGGCGCTCGCCCTGCCGGACTGGCGGTCGCCGGAGGCCTTCGTGGACCGCTTCGGGGGCTTGACCGATCTGGCCGCCGGGGTGCTGCGGACCCCTGGTCGGCCGCAGGACTCCTTCGGCGACGACCCGCTGCGGATGCTGCGGGCCGCCCGCTTCGCCGCCCAGCTGGGTTTCCGGGTCGCCCCCGAGGTGGTCGCGGCGATGACCTCGATGGCCGATCGACTCACGATCATCAGCGTGGAACGGGTCAAGGACGAGCTGGCCAAGCTGCTCGTCGGGATCGCCCCGCGCGCCGGGCTGGAGCTGCTCGTCGACACCGGTCTGGCCGCGATCGTCCTGCCCGAACTCCCGGCCCTGCGCCTGGAGATCGACGAACACCACCAGCACAAGGATGTCTACGAGCACACGTTGCAGGTGCTGGAGCGGGCCATCGCGCTCGAGCCCGCCGGCCCCGACCTGGTGCTGCGGCTGGCCGCGCTGCTGCACGACATCGGCAAGCCGATGACCCGACGCAATGAGGCCGACGGTGGCGTGTCGTTCCACCACCACGAGGTCAAGGGCGCGCACCTGGCCAAGAAGCGGCTCAAGGCGCTGACCTTCCCCAGGGACGTCGTCGAGGCCGTCTACCGGCTCACCGAGCTGCACCTGCGCTTCCACGGCTACGGCAAGGGCGAGTGGACCGACTCTGCGGTACGCCGCTACGTCACCGACGCTGGGGACCAGCTCGATCGGCTGCACAAGCTCGTCCGGTCGGACTGCACCACCCGGAACCGGCGGCGCGCAGCCGCCCTCGCGGCGTCCTACGACGACCTGGAGGCGCGGATCGCGACCCTCGCCGAGCAGGAGGAGCTGGGCCGGATTCGCCCCGACCTCGACGGCACGGCGATCATGGCGCTGCTCGGCCTGCCGCCGGGGCCGGCCGTCGGTGCGGCGTACAAGCACCTGCTGGCGGTGCGGATGGAGCGCGGGCCGCTGCCGCCGGCCGAGGCCGAGGCCGAGTTGCGTGCCTGGGCGGCGACGCAGGACCGGTAGGCCTCAGCGCAACGCTTGATCAACGCAGCGCGACGACCGGCTCCGGTGGTTCGTAGGGCGCCCGCCGGTGGGTGAGCAGGCCGTAGCTGAGTGCGGTCACGGCGTAGCCGCCGGCGACCACCGCGATGACGATGTAGCTGCGCCCCGACGAGGGCACCAGCAAGGCCGCTGCCGCGGCGGCCGACACGAAGCTCAAGTTGAACAGCGTGTCGTAGAAGGAGAACACCCGGCCGCGGAAGTCGTCCTCGACGCTCTCCTGTACCAGCGTGTCGACGCAGATCTTGGCGGCCTGGGCGACGAAGCCGAGCCCGAGCGCGGCCACCAGGAACGCCACGTGCGTGTACGGCGCACCGAAGACGACCTCGACGACCGCCGCGGCCCCGAACACGCTGGTGATCCAGGCCTGCGTCCCGGTGCGCCTGGTCACCCGGGGGGTGACGAGCGCGGCGAGCAGGCCGCCGACCACCGACGCGGTGACCACCTCACCGAGGCCGATGAAGGCCTTCCCG
>JAYSQK010000409.1:0-1936 GCA_043721555.1 Frankiales bacterium | reverse complement strand
ATCCTGCTGCTGACCCGCAGCGCCCGCACCGGCTGGTTCCTCTCACTCGGGGTCGCCCTCGGGCCGATCGTCGGTTACACGCTCTCGCGGGGCCCCGGTCTGCCGAACTACGTCGACGACAAGGGCGCCTGGTTCAACGAGGCCGTCGCGATCGAGGCATTTGCCGCCGAGGTCCTACTGCTCGTGATCGCCGTCTTCTTCGTCACCCGGGCCCGCGCCCGCCGCTGACCGGGCTCGCCGACTGCCGGCAGGCGGCGACGTACGCCGGGAAGTCCCAACCGGCCAGGAACGCTCGCCCGGCAGCGAGCCCGGCGTCGTACAGACCCTGGGATTGGCTGGTCGTGAGGTCGAAGTCGACAGCGCTGACCTCGTCGGTCGGCACGAAGATTGTCCGCCGGACCGTGCAGGGCTCGTCGATGTAGGCGTTGTCCTGATCGGTGAGCAGTGTGTCGAGGGCAGCGATCCCGACGGCGAGCGGCCCGCGCACCGGATGCGTCGCGGGCGGTGTTCCTGGGCGGGTCGTCAGGCGGACCCCGAAGGTCGGCCACCGGGGCGTCAGGCTGTCGGCCCGGTCGAACAACCCGACCGGGAAGTCCGAGAGCAGTCCCCCGTCCACCCAGGTCGCCCCGGCGACCTGCACCGGTGCGAAGAACAGCGGAATGGCGGCGCTCGCCCGGACGGCCCGCGCAACCGGGAAGGCGTCCAGGTCGAGGCCGTAGTCCGGCAGGTCCCACGGCAGCCGGACGAGCCGTCGCCGGGACAGGTCGCTCGCGGTCACGACCAGCGAGAACGCCTGCTGCGTCGGGTTTTCACCCGTCCGCAGGTCACCGAAGGTCCGGACGCCGAGCTCGGCCAAGGCGCCGGTCAGGAACCGCTCAAGATATCGCCCCTCGTAGACGCCGTCGGTCGCGAGCAGGGCGAGTGCCCGCCCGAGCACGGGCACCCGGCCCAGCAGGCCGCTGTCGCGGAACTTGCGGTAGTCGATGCCCAGCACGATCTCCTCGAGTCGCGAGAGCGGCTCACCGGCCCGCTGCAGGGCCGCCACCAGGCAGGCCACGATCGCGCCGGCGCTCGACCCGGCGACCCGCGGGAACGCATAGCCGGCCTCATCCAGCGACCGCACCGCTCCGGCCAGGGCGATGCCCTTCACGCCACCGCCCTCGAAGACGAGATCGGCCCGCAGCGGTGTTGTCATGCCGGCGACGCTAGCCATGGTCCAGACTGAGCAGCCGGTGTCCTCGACCTGCAGGAGGTACGACGTGCGGCTGGGCCTCCGGCTGCCGCACCTGCTGACCGGGCTCGCCGTGTTGCTCGCCGCCGCCGGCACCGTGGCCGCGCTCGCGGCGGGTCACGACACCCCGCCGCCCGGGATCAAGCGGGTCCCCACCCCCCACGCGGCTGTCGCGATCCAGCAGCCGGCGCCGGTCGTCGCGCCACTGACCCGTCGCATCCCGGCCCACCTGCTCGTGCTGACAAGAGCCCCGCTGCCGCCGGCGGTCCTGCGCCGCCTGATGGCCCGGACCGGCGCCACCGCCAGGCTGGTCGTCGCGTCCGGCGAGGTGCACCTCGGGTCCGGCCGGACGACCGGGCTCGGGGTCGATCCCTCCACCTTCCGGGCCTGGACGCCGCGGGGCACGGCGGACAGCGACGCCCTCTGGCGGTCGGTGGCCGTCGGCGAAGGGTCGGTCGCCCATGTCGTCGCGCGGGCCTTCGGCGTCACCCTCGGCGGCTCGGTGATCGCCGCCGCGGTGCACCCCGTGCACCTGCGCGTGGGCTCGTTCGCCACCACCGGCTTGCCCGGTATCGGCCTGGTCGTCGACGCGACCCGCAGCCGCGAGCTAGCGCTGCGCCCCGGGACCGGCCTGCTGCTGTCGGTGCCGAACGGCACGCCGGAGCTCGCCGCCGTTGCCGCCCGCGCCGTCGTCGGCCGGCTCGG
>JAYSQK010000408.1:0-1710 GCA_043721555.1 Frankiales bacterium | reverse complement strand
CCCTGCACGGCGAGGTGGCCATTGGTCGTCGCGGCGAGCGCGAGGATGGCCTCGCACATGAGCGAGTCGCGGTCGAGGCGCGGGCGCCCGTCGGCGACGCCGCCCCGCACCGTCCCGTTCTTGTGCCTGAGGTAGGCGATTGGCTCCGCGAGGTCGTACGTCACGCCCTTGGTCGAGGCGCCGAGCGTGTCCGCGAGCGGGCCGAGAGCGGCCATCTTCGCGGCGATCTGGGTGTAGTCGCGCTCGACGAGCACCAGCTTGGGGAAGTTGACACCCGGCACAGGGGTGCTGCCGTCGGCGCGCCAGTCCTTCACCACCCCGGACGGCATGGACATCTCGTCCGGGGTGTCGTGCTGCAGGGGCGCGGCGACCAGGTCGGTGCGGGTGTCCAGATGGCCTACGGAAAGGCGGCTGACCTCCTCGGCGAGGGTCAGGAAGGCGTCGAAGTCGGTGCGGGTCTGCCAGGGCGGGGAGATCGCTGGGGTGAAGGCGTGGACGAACGGGTGCATGTCGGTGCTGGACAGGTCGTGCTTTTCATACCAGGTCGCCGCAGGCAGGACGACGTCGGCGAACAGCGTCGTGGACGTCATCCGGAAGTCGATCGCCAGCAGCAGGTCGAGCTTGCCCTCTGGCGCCTCCTCCCGCCAGGTCACGTCTCTCGGGCGCAGGTCCGGTGGCGCCTCCTCGGCGCGTAGTGAGCTCTCCGCGCCGAGCAGGTGCCGCATGAAGTATTCGTTGCCCTTGCCGGAAGAGCCGAGCAGGTTGGCCCGCCAGACCGTCAGGACCCGGGGGAAGTTCTCCGGTGCGTCCGGGTCCTCCGCGGCAAAGCGGAGCCGGCCGGTCTTGATCTCTTTGGTGACGAACCTCGCGGGCGTCTCACCGGAGCGCACGACGGCGTCGCCGAGGTCCAGGGGGTTGACGTTGAACGTCGGGTACGACGGCATCCAGCCCAGCCGGGCGGACTGCGCGAGCACGTCCGCGGTCGTCATCCCGGCGAAGACGGGTTTGGCGGTCGGGGAGGCGAACACGTCGACCTGGAACGGGTCGTACCGGTACTGGCTGGTCGCCAGATACCAGTACGCCGTGCCGATCATCTGCCGTGGTGGCCGGCTCCAGTCCCCGGCGCCGGCCATGACGCCGTGGCCGGTGAGCGGCCGGCACTTCTCCTGGCCGACGTAGTGCGCCCAGCCGCCGCCGTTGACGCCCTGGCAGCCGGTCAACGTGGTCAGGGCGAGGAACGCCCGGTAAATCGTGTCGGAGTGGAAATAGTGATTCGTCCCTGCCCCCATGATGATCATGGAGCGGCCCTTGGAGTCGACGGCGTTCTGCGCGAATTCCCGGCCGATGCGTTCGGCCTTGTGCGCCGGGACGCCGGTGATCTCCTCTTGCCACGCAGGGGTGCACGGCGAGCTCGGGTCGTCGTAGCCGGTCGGCCACACACCGGGTAGCCCCTCGCGGCCGACGCCGTACGACGCGAGCAGCAGGTCGAAGACCGTGGTGACGAGCAGGCCGGCGATCCGGCGGGTCGGGACGCCGCGCTCAATGACGCTGCCAGCGCCGTCAGCGGAGTCGAAGCGAGGCAACGCGACCCGGACGGCGTCGACGTCCGCATCGCCGCGGTAGAGCGTCAGCTGCGGGTCGGTGTTGCCGAGGTCGAGGTTCCACTTGCCGACGCCGTCCGGGCCGAACCGGTCACCCAAGGTGCCGTTG
>JAYSQK010000407.1:0-1671 GCA_043721555.1 Frankiales bacterium | reverse complement strand
GGTTGAGCATCACCCGGGTCGGGGGCACCGCGGTCTACCCGGCCCGCTTCACGCTGTTGCTCGCGGCCAACCCGTGTCCGTGCGGCAAGGATCCCCGGGACTGCACCTGCCGACCGGACGCCCGCCGGCGATACCTCACCCGGCTGTCCGGGCCGCTGCTCGACCGGATCGATCTGCACGTCGATACACCACCCATCACCCGGGCAGAGATCATGGCCGAGGGTGGCTGCGGCGAGGCCAGCGCCGACATCGCCGCCCGCGTCCTGCACGCCCGCCAGCGCGCCGCCGACCGGCTGCAGGGGACCCCTTGGCGCATCAACGGCCAGGTACCCCCGGTCGAGCTGCGCCGGCGTTGGCCGCTACCCCGCAGCGTGACCTGCGATGCCGAGCGGGCGCTCGACACCGGTCAGTTGACGGCGCGCGGCTTCGGCCGGGTCCTGCGGCTGGCCTGGACGTTGAGCGACCTCGCCGACGCCGGGCGCCCGGGCCGGGAGCATGTCGGTCACGCGCTGGGCTTCCGGTCCCTGCTCCACCACGGGCTCGCCGCATGACGCCGACGGATGAGCAATTGGCCAACGTGGCGTTGGCCCGTGTGTTGGAGCCGGGCGACCTGGCGGCCCAGCGCGCGGTGCAGGCGCACGGCCCGCAGGAGCTGTGGCGGCGACTCGTCCGTTCGGCCCCCGTCCCCGAGCTCGGACCCGCCACCGAGCTGGGCGCCCGCGGCCGCGCCGCCGGCCACGACCCCCTCGAGGACTGGCGTCGGATGCAATGCTGCGGTGCCCGCCTGGTCCTGCCGGGCGACAGCGAATGGCCCGCGCACCGATTCGACTGGGACGGTCAGCGGGCGGCCCCGCCGCGGGCGTTGTTCGTGCGCGGGCCGGCCTCGCTCGTCGACCTGGAGCGTTCGGTCGCCATCGTCGGCGCGCGGGCGGCCACGGCGTATGGCGAGCAGGTGGCCGGGGAGCTCGCCCTCGGCGTGGCCGAGGCCGGCTGGTCGGTGATCAGTGGGGGTGCCTACGGCATCGACGGCGCTGCCCACCGCGGAGCATTGAGCGGCGCGGCCGGGGGCACCGTGGCAGTGCTGGCCTGCGGCGTGGACGTCGCCTACCCACGTGGGCACGATCGCCTGCTCGGCCGGATCGCGGAGCAGGGCCTGCTGGTCAGCGAGTTGCCGCCTGGGAGCGCACCCACCCGGTTGCGGTTCCTCGTCCGGAACCGGCTCATCGCGGCGCTGACGGTCGGCACCGTCGTGGTCGAGGCGGCCCGCCGGAGCGGGTCGCTGTCCACGGCCGGGTGGGCAGCGGATCTGGGGCGTCAGCTGATGGCCGTGCCGGGCCCGGTGACGTCCGCGCAGTCGGTCGGCTGCCACCTGCTGCTGCGCGACCGCAACGCCCTGTGCGTCACCACCGCGGGCGAGGTGCTCGACGCGGTCGGCGCCGCAGGGGAGCACCTGCTGTCACCCGTGCGCGCCCCGGACCACCCGCGCGATGGGCTGCCCGAGACGGTCCGGCGGGTGCTCGACGCCGTGCCGGTGCGTTCCCCTGCGGGGGAGGCCAGCATTGCCCGTACCGCGGGGGTGTCCGCCCTCGTCGTCCAGCAGGTCCTCCCGCCGCTGCTCGTCGCAGGTCTGGTCGAGCGGCGCGACGGCGGCTGGCGACTGACCGCACTCGG
>JAYSQK010000406.1:0-2061 GCA_043721555.1 Frankiales bacterium | reverse complement strand
CTGCTCGCCCCACGACGCCGAGACGACATCAGCGCGTACGCCGGGCTGGGGCGCGCCCCCGCTACGACGTACCGTCAGCTCGGCCTCCCCGTCGCAGGTCACGACGGCTGAGCACTCCTCGGGCAGGAGTCGTTCGCGGTCGTCGAGACAGATCGCGTGCACACCGACCGCTGGGCCATCGCGCAGGACCTGCGCCATCCCCGACAGGCCGCGCAGGCCACGGGCGCCGTCCAGGACGACCAGGACGAGCGGCAGTGCGCGCGCCTCGAGCTGCGCGCGGACATCCCGGGCGGCCCGGGTGCGGGCTGCCACCAGCGCGGTCAACTCGAGCACGCGGTGGGTGAGGCTGTCCAGGCCGTCGCCGACCAACGCCAGGCAGTCCTGGCCGTCGGTCGGGGCTGCGTGCGGCAACCAGCGCACGAAGCCCCAGTCGGCCGCGGCCGCCGGCGCCGCCGGGTCCACCAGCAGGACGACCCCGAGATCGCGTGGACTGGACAGGACAGCGGCCTGGGAGATCAGCCAGCGGGCCACCGAGCGGGCGTGCGAGCGATCGCCGGTGATCCCGAGCACCCCGATCTCGCGCATCGCCAGCACGACCGGCACGTCGATCAGCTCCCGGGCCGTAGGCGGCGGGCCGTTGGCCGCCGCGGACGTGACCCGCACCGAGGTCGGAGCGCTCCCGCCGGTCCCGACGCGCAGCACCAGGGTGTCGTCGTCGCCGCGGCGGCGTTCCCAGAGCCGGCGCCGCGGTCCGGTCGCGATCAGCAGGACGGTGGCCGGATCCGGGAAGGCCTCGCGTCGGCGGATCGCCTCGGCTGCTGAGGCAGCGGCGAGCCGCCGCTCGGCCTCGAGCAGCGCGGCGGCGTGCGCGACCGTCGCTTTGACCGCCGCCGCCCGGCCGGAGCGTCGGTCCGAGACGAACGTCGACACGGCGATGATCGGCGACATCAGCGTGAACAGCAGGAACAGCGGGCTGAGCAGGAAAGCCATGACGACGCCGAGCAGGACCGGCAGCAGCAGCGGCAGCAGCGCGAGCTTGCGGGGCTCGGTGACCGGCGGCTCGACCGGGAGCTCGACCGTCGTGGACGGCTCGGCCGGGTGCAGCCGTGGCGGGCGGTTCACCTCGAGCGAGCAGTCGGGCGCGGCGGTCACGGCGGCGTCCGGCGCGTCGTACGCCGCGACGGTGAGCAGGTCGCGTCCGACGGTGAGCTGCGTGCCGGGGCCCACCGGGGTTGGCGAGGTGAGCGGGAGACCGTCGACCAGGACCCGCTGGTCGGGTCCGAGCGCGGTGACGACGGCACCCGCCGGGCTGATCGTGAGCTGCAGGTGCCGGCTGCCGACCTCGGCGTCGTGCAGGCGAACGTCGGCTGCCTCCGAGCGGCCGACGACGGTCACGCCGTAGGCCACATCGAAGACCGCCCCGGCGTCCGGGCCACCAACCACCCGGAGCTGGGCCGGGCCGGCAAGGTCCATGGCCGCGGCGGGAGCCGGGCCGCCGAGCCACAGCTCGCAACCGGACCGGATGCCGGCCGACACGACGGTGTCGCCGCCCTCGAGCTGACGGCTGGCCAGCCACAGGCCCGCACCTCCGCCCGGTGCGAGCAACCTGGCGACGGCGGCTTCGACGGCGCTGACCAGGTCGTCGGGGGAGAGGTCCAGCAGCACCTCGAGCCGTCTGCCGGTGGCGGCGTCGACGGCCGTCAGCTGGAGGCGCACGGGTGCAGTGTGGCCGAGGGTGCTGCCCGCAATCGCGCCGGCGGGGCTTCGAGCCGGGTCCGGGGTGCCGGGTTCACCCTGGCCGCCGGCGGGCCCGCTCGGTCCCGAGGTCGACCGGCCCCGCCCAGGCCGGCTCCAGGACCGCCGGTGCCGGCGCGGCGGCGAGGACCCGCCCGGCGGCCGGCACCGGCGCGGACGGCGGCCGCGGGCCGGGACGACGGATGAGCAGCACGAGCCCGGCCAGCAGTGCGACGGCGGCGGCCGCAGCCAGCGAGCGGTCGTCACCTCGCAGGGCCAACCGCGGCTCGGTCGCCGGGACAGCGGCCGATGGGAGGCGGGCCGTCG
>JAYSQK010000405.1:0-6601 GCA_043721555.1 Frankiales bacterium | reverse complement strand
GGCCTGCCGCTGGGCGCGGTCCTGTACGCCCTCTCGCCGGGGTTGCCCTTCGGCGCCGATGCGGCGACGTTTGCGATCGCCGCGTTGCTGGTGGTCGGGCTGCCCGGGACCTTCCGGACCGATCGCGGTGGGCCGACCACGCTGCGTCAGGATGTCCGCGAAGGCGTGGTCTGGCTGTGGTCGCATTCGCTGCTGCGGCTGATGGCGGTGCTGCTCGCCGTCATCAACCTCACCTTCGCGGCGGGCGAGTCGACCTTGGTGCTGCTGGCCCTTGACCGGTTGCACGTCGGGCAACTCGGCTACTCGCTGTTGTTGACGACCGCCGGCATCGGCGCGCTGGTGGGCAGCTTCGCGACGCCGCGGTTGCAGCGGCGGATCGGGATCTCCGGCGTCATCCGGCTGTCCCTCGTCGCGATGGTCGTTGGCCTGGCCATCCCGGGGCTGACCCGCTCGGTCGCCCTCGTCGGCTTGGCGTTCGCCCTGTCCGGCGCCGGCGGCATGCTGTGGAACATCGTCTCGATCACCCTGCGGCAGGACCTCGTGCCGGCCCCGCTGCTCGGTCGGGTGATGGCTGCCTACCGGCTGGTCGGCGTGGGGACCATCCCGATCGGCGCGGCCCTGGGCGGGCTCGTGGCGCACGCCGGCGGGTTGCGGGCGCCCTACCTGCTCTCGGCGGTGCTGCTCGGGGTGGCTGCGGTGGTCTGCCTGCCGCGGCTCGGGGCGGGCCGCCTGGATGCCGCGCTCGCTGAGCCGGTGAGCTGAGCGGGGCCGGCCCCGCGTTGCGCAAAGATCATCCGCTGGCCCGGCGTACCGTGATCTTTGTGCGGCTCAGCACAGTCCGACGCTCGGCCGATGCGCAAAGATCATCTTCGGACTGGCCGCCGTAGATGATCTTTGCGCGGGTCAGCACACGTGCGAGCCTGGCCCCTGCGCAAAGATCACCGCGGTACGCCGTACTGGGGATGATCTTTGCGCAAAGGGGAGGCGCACGAACGCGGGCGTCAGTGTTTGCGGATCCGGACCGCGGTGCCGTAGGCGCAGATCTCGGTCCAGTTGCTGCCCATCTCGCTGGTGTCGAAGCGCATCGCCAGGATCGCATCGGCGCCCTTGCGGAGCGCCTCCTCGACCATCCGCTGCTGCACCTGGTTGCGGCTGTCGACCAGCGCCTTGGTCATCCCCTTGAGCTCGCCGCCGACGATCGACTTGAAGGACGCGCCGATCTGCGAACCCACATTGCGGGACCGGACGGTGAGGCCGAACACCTCGCCCAGCACCTCGGTCACGTCGTAGCCCGGCAGGTCGTTCATCGTCGAAATGATCATGTGAGCATCCCCATCAGCACGTCGTGCTCCTTGTCGGTGAGCTTGCCGATCAGCTCGGCCACGAACCGCTCGGCCTTCCCGCCGATCAACGGGACCCTGACCTTGACGGACCCCTCGATGCTGTAGCGGGTGCCTGCCGGGGCAGGTTCGAGCCGCATCGTGCCGCCGATCTCGGTCGGCGCCCCGGGCAGATCGGCGCGCCAGGTGCCGCGACGCACCCCAGCCTGGTCCGGACCCCAGGTGTCGGTCTGGACGACCCGACCGTCGCTCGGCAGGAACCGCTGCAGGAAGCCGGGCGCGCCATCAGGGAGCGCCCGGGACACCGCGAGGGTGACCCCGCCGTCAGCTGCGACAACGCGGCGCACGGTCGTGCTGTCGTCGTGCAGCACCTCGGCTTTGCGCTGGGCCCAGCCCTCCCCGGACAGCGCCGCGAAGACCGTCTCGACCTCGCCTGGGCAGTCGTAGACGCGGGTGACCGGCACGCTCATGAGGCAGCCTCTTGCGGCGAGTCGACAGGCGCCGGCTCGGCCACGAGCGGGGTCACCAGCACCCGCGCGATCCGGCGGCCATCGAGCTCGGTGACCTCGAGCCGGTGCTCATCGACCTCGACCGCCTCACCGGTGCGCGGCACGTGGCCGAGCGCGGCCATGACGTAGCCGGCCAGCGTCTCGTAGGGTCCCTCCGGTAGCCGTACACCGGTCTGCTCGTGCATCTCGTCGAGGTTGAGCAGCCCGTCGGCCTCGACGTGCTCACCGCGGTAACGCAGGGCCTCATCGCCCGGCGCGTCGTACTCGTCGCGGATGTCGCCGATGACCTCCTCGATGAGGTCCTCAAGGGTGACAATGCCTGCTGTCCCGCCGTACTCGTCGACGACGACCGCGATGTGGTGACCTTCGCGGCGCATTTCCGACAGCGTCGGCAGCACCTTCTTGGTGCCCGGCAGAAGCTTGACGTCGCGGGTGACCTCGCCGACCTTGAGCCCGCGGTCCCTCGACGCGGGCACCAGCAGGTCGCGCACGTGCACGAACCCGAGCACGTCATCCTGCGACCCGCGTACGACGGGGTAGCGCGAATGCGGCGCCTCGGCGGTGAGTTGGGCGGCCCGCAGCACGGTGATGGACGCGTCGAGGAAAGCCACCTCGGTCCGCGGCACCATCACCTCGCGCAGCCGGCGCTCTCCGGCGGCGAAGACCTCGTCGATGAGCTTGCGTTCGTCCTTGGTCAACGACTCGTGGGAGGCGACCAGGCCACGCAACTCCTCCTCGGTGATGGCTTCGCGCTTGGCCTTCGGGTCGGCGCCGAGCAACCCGACGACCACGTCGGTGCTGCGCGAGAGCAGCCAGATGAAGGGGCGCACAGCCTTGGCGAAACCGTCGAGCAACGGGGCGAGCAGCAGCGCCGTGCCCTCCGCGCGCTGCAGACCGAGCCGTTTGGGGACCAGCTCCCCGACCACGATCGCGACGTAGCTGATGGCAAGGGTGATCAGGATCAGGGCGAGCACATCCGCCAGCCCCTTGGACAGGCCCAGGTCCTCCAGGTGCGGCTCGAGATGGCTCGACAGCCGGGACTCGCCGAAGGCCGCGGACATGAAGCCGGCGAAGGTCACGCCGATCTGCGCAGCGGCCAGGAACCGGTTGGGGGTGGCGGCCAATCCGGCGACCCGCTGCCCACGCCGGCTGTCCGCGGCGAGACCTTTGACCTGGCTCTCGCGCAGGCTCACCAGCGCGATCTCGCCCGCGACGAACACCGCGCCGAACAAGATCAGCGCGAGGATGAGCGCCATGCTGATGAGCACGTCGGTCATCTGGGGCCCTCGGGGTGGTCCACGTCGACCAGCGTAGCTACGCCATCGCCTTCTCGAGGTTGGCCTTGATCGAGGCCAAAAAGTCCTCGGTCGTCTGGAACGGCTGGTCACGACTAATCAGCAGGGCCAGGTCCTTGGTCATGTGGCCCTGCTCGACGGTCTGGATGCAGACCTTTTCGAGCGTCTCGGCGAAGGCGGTGACCTCCGGCGTGCCGTCCATCTTGCCGCGGTAGGACAAGCCCTGGGTCCAGGCGAAGATCGACGCGATCGGGTTGGTCGACGTCGGGTTGCCCTTCTGGTGCTCGCGGTAATGCCGGGTCACCGTGCCGTGCGCGGCCTCGGCCTCGACCGTCTTGCCGTCCGGCGTCATGAGCACCGACGTCATCAGCCCGAGCGAGCCGAAGCCCTGCGCGACCGTGTCGGACTGCACGTCGCCGTCGTAGTTCTTGCAGGCCCAGACGTAGCCGCCCTCCCATTTCATCGCGGCGGCGACCATGTCGTCGATGAGCCGGTGCTCGTAGGTGATGCCGGCGGCCTTGAAGTCGGCGGCGTACTCGGCCTCGAAGACCTCCGCGAACAGGTCCTTGAAGCGCCCGTCGTACGCCTTCATGATCGTGTTCTTGGTCGAGAGGTAGACCGGCAGTTTGCGGTCGAGTCCGTAACGCAGCGAGGCGCGGGCGAAGTCGCGGATCGAGGCGTCCAGGTTGTACATCGCCATCGCGACACCGCCACCGGGGAAGTCGAAGACGTTGAGCTCGGTGGGCGCGCCGCCGTCTGCGGGCTGGAACGTCAGCGTCAGCGTCCCCTCGCCCGGCACGACCATGTCGGTCGCGCGGTACTGGTCACCGAACGCGTGCCGGCCGATGATGATCGGCTTGGTCCAGCCCGGCACCAGCCGCGGGATGTTCGAGATGATGATGGGCTCGCGGAAGATGACGCCGCCGAGGATGTTGCGGATCGTGCCGTTCGGCGACTTCCACATCTTCTTCAGGCCGAATTCGGTGACTCGCGCCTCGTCCGGCGTGATGGTCGCGCACTTCACGGCTACGCCGTACTGCTTGGTGGCGTTGGCCGAGTCGATCGTGACCTGGTCGTCGGTCGCGTCGCGGTGCTCGATCGACAGGTCGAAGTACTTCAGGTCGACATCGAGGTAGGGCAGGATCAACTGCTCTTTGATGAACGACCAGATGATGCGGGTCATCTCGTCGCCGTCCATCTCGACGATCGGGTTCTTGACCTTGATCTTCGCCATGCGGGTGGGACTCCTGTCGAGGTCGGGGCTAGATGAGGCCGAGGGCGCGGACGGCGTCGCGCTCCTCGACGAGCTCGGCGACGGAGGCGTCGATCCGGCTGCGGGAGAACGCGTCGATCTCGAGCCCCTGCACGATCTCCCAGCGGCCGCCGGTCGAGGTCACCGGGAACGAGCTGATGATGCCCTCCGGTACGCCGTACGAGCCGTCGGACATGATCGCCGCGGAGGTCCAGCCGCTGCCGTTGACCCAGTCCCGCACGTGGTCGACCGCAGCATTGGCGGCCGAGGCCGCGGAGGACTGCCCGCGGGCCTCGATGATCGCGGCGCCGCGCTTGGCCACGGTCGGGATGAAGGTGTCGGTGAGCCAGGCATCGTCGCCGACGACTTGCGCCGCGGGGCGGCCGCCGATCCGGGCGTGCGTGACGTCGGGGTACTGCGTGGCGGAGTGGTTGCCCCAGATGGTCACCTGCTCGATGTCACCG
The DNA here is from genome assembly GCA_043721555.1 of Frankiales bacterium. Taxonomy (GTDB): domain Bacteria; phylum Actinomycetota; class Actinomycetes; order Mycobacteriales; family SCTD01; genus JAYSQK01. The sequence goes on along the minus strand of JAYSQK010000405.1, from coordinate 1,741 downwards.
AGGCTCGCGCCGGTCTTCTTCGCCAACTGCGACAGGGCGCGGTTGTGATCCAGGCGGGTCATCGCGGTGAACCGCTCACCGGGTACGTCGGGGGCGTGCGAGGCCGCGATCAGCGCGTTGGTGTTGGCCGGGTTGCCGACCACGAGGACCCGGATGTCGTCGGCGGCGCCGGCATTGATCGCCTCGCCCTGCGGCTTGAAGATGCCGCCGTTGGCCGAGAGCAGGTCGCCGCGCTCCATGCCGGCGGTGCGCGGCCGGGCGCCGACGAGCAGCGCGACATTGGTGCCGTCAAACGCCGCTGCGGCGTCGTCGGTGATGTCGATCCCGGCGAGCAGCGGGAACGCGCAGTCGTCGAGCTCCATCGCCGTGCCCTCGGCAGCCTTCAGGGCCGGCGCGATCTCGAGCAGGCGCAGCCGCACAGGCACGTCCGGGCCCAGCAACTGACCGGAGGCGATCCGGAACAGCAGCGCGTAGCCGATCTGTCCAGCAGCACCGGTGACGGTGACGATGACCGGGCTCGTGCCTGCCATGGTGGGCGCTCCGCTTCGTTGAGGGCGACATCGTGGTTGCGCCGACGTCGGGCGAGCCTACGAGGTCCGTCGGGGCGTCAGGCCGCGGGGATGGTGTTGGCGAGCAGCACCAGGGCGAAGCCGAGCACCAGCAGCACCGTCGCATCGACCGCGCGACCGCGGACGGCCAGCAGCCCGGCCTGCCGGGTCGGCAGCGTCAACCGCAGCCCCCCGCCGAGCAGCAGTCCCAGCCCGACGAGGACCGAGCCGGCCCGCCACGCGTGCAGCAGCCCGCTGCCGACGAGCCCGGCCCCGACGACGGTCAGCACCGCCAGCAGCGGCAACGCAGCGGTCCGGGCTCTCACGACCCGAGCCTAACCAGCGGTCCGGCGTGTGATCAGCGGCCACGGGGGTAGCTGTCTGCCAGGCCACACCCCCGTTGCCCTCGCGGGCGATGGTCACCCAACTCGGTCAGCGCCGCGTCATTGGAGGACGATCACCATGGAGACGCCGCACTTGCGCCTTGAAGAGACCGGCGAGATCTTCCCGCTGCTCCGGGAGATGACCACCGTGGGACGCGGCGAAGGCGTCGACATCAGGCTGACCGATCCCAGCGTGTCCAGATTGCACGCCGAGATCATCGTCCGCGGCCTGCACGTCTACGTGTCCGATCTCGGGCTGTCGGTCAACGGCACGCGCGTCAACGGTCGGCCGATCGGGCGCCGCGTCCTCGTCGACGGTGACGTCCTGTCGTTCGGTGCGGCGCGTACTCGGGTCGGCGGTTTAGTGGTGCTGAGTGACGCCGACCCGACCGTTGAGCTGCGCCGGATCAGCACCCCGGACCTCACCCGACGTGAGGTCGAGGTCTTGACCTCGCTGTGCCGACCGGCGCTGCAGCAGGACGCCTTCGTCGCGCCGGCGACCGCCCGGGAGATCGCCGGCGAGCTGGTCGTGACCGAGGCCGCCGTCAAACAACATCTGCTCCGGCTCTACCAGAAGTTCCGGATCGCCGAGGGCGTCAACCGACGGGCCCGGCTGGCCAACGAGATCGTCAGCGCCGGCGTCGTACGACCGCAACCGGCCCCACTGCACGCAGACGTACGCCGGGCCGGTTAGCGGCCGGCGGACCGTTCGGCGGCCTCGACGCAGTTGCGGAACAGCATCGCGACGGTCGTCGGCCCCACCCCGCCGACCCGCGGCGTGATCGCCCCGGCCACCTCGTTGCAGGCCTC
>JAYSQK010000404.1:0-1924 GCA_043721555.1 Frankiales bacterium | reverse complement strand
TGGGCCTACGGCGATCAACTACCCGGCCCGGTCCTACGCGCTAGCGCCGGCGACCTGCTGCGCGTCACCCTGGACAACCAATTGCCGGCACCGACAAGCATCCACTGGCACGGCATCGCGTTGCGCAACGACATGGACGGTGTCCCAGGCGTCACGCAAGCCCCGATCGCGCCCGGCGGCCAATTCACCTACGAGTTCACCGTGCCTGACCCCGGCACCTACTTCTACCACCCGCACGTCGGCGTCCAACTCGACCGCGGCCTGTACGGCGTACTGCTGGTCGACGACCCGAACGACACCGGACGCTACGACGCCGACTGGACCGTCGTTCTTGATGACTGGGTGGACGGTACCGGCCGCACCCCCGACGACATCCTGGCCGGCTTCAGCGCCACCGGCTCCGACGCCGGTGGGATGGGAGGCATGGGAGGTGGCGGCACGGGCAGTCACAGCATGGGCAGTGGCGGGATGGGCGGGATGGGCGAGACCATGCGGTCACCAGTGCTCGGTGGCGCCGGTGACATCGCCTACCCGCACTACCTTGCCAACGGCCGACTGCCAACCGCGCCGCAGACCTTCACCGGCAAGCCTGGGCAGCGGATCCGGCTCCGCTTGATCAACGCCGGGTCGGACACCGCCTTCCGGGTCGCCCTCGGCGGCCACCGACTCACCGTCACCCACAGCGACGGTTTCCCGGTCGTCCCGCTCACCACCGCAACGTTGATCATCGGCATGGGGGAACGATTCGACGTGGAAGTCACCCTGGCCGACGGCGTGTTCCCGCTGGTGGCCGCCGCTGAGGGCAAGACCGGCCAGGCGTTGGCCCTGATCCGGACCGGCAGCGGCCGCCCGCCGGCGGCAACCGTACGCCCTGACGAACTGCACGGGCAGGTCCTGCTAGGCACGCAACTGCGCGCCAGCGAGGCCGCACAACTGGCCAGCAAGACCGTCGACCGCACCCACAACCTCCTGCTCGGCGGCGGGATGACCGGCTACCGATGGACCATCAACGGCAAGACCTTCGCCGAGTCGAGCCCACTGACAATCACTGAGGGCCAACGGGTCCGGCTGCGCTTCGCGAACCACACCGCCATGTTCCATCCCATGCACCTGCACGGGCACACCTTCGCCGTCACCGGTGGCGGCCCGCGGAAGGACACCGTCATCGTCCGGCCGATGCAGAGCGTGGACGTCGAGTTCGACGCCACCAACCCTGGCCAGTGGGTCACCCACTGCCACAATATTTACCACGCCGAACGGGGCATGATGGTGGCCCTGTCCTATCGACTCTGATCCGCACGGACTGTGAACGAGTCAGAGTCCCGACTGCTCTGCGCCCTACCGGCCGCCCGATCTACAGGGCCCGGAAACGGTGTCGGCGAACCGCGCAGAGCCAAGATCTTCCGGGTTCCTTCCCGGGTTCAGCGTCGCTGCCATGCCCGGCGACTCGGGTCGGCAGCCTCGGCCAAGAACAGCCGACGCTGGCGCTCATCAAGGGCGCGGTAGCGGCCCTCAAAACCTGGATGCTCGGACGCGAGTCCTAACCGGCGCTCGTCGCGTTCACGTGCGCCCCCGGGTCTGCGGCGAAGGTCTGGGCGCAGTGCTGGGAGCAGAAGTAGTACGTGCGACCTTCGTGGTCGATGCTGGTCGCTGCCGTCGCCGGCTCGATGTTCATGCCGCACACGGGGTCGGCCACCATTGTGTTCTTCTCGGTCATGACGGGCTCCTTGTCTTGATCGCGTCCGATCTCCACCACCGGGTCGGTGTCGGGGACGCGGACGTTGTCGGGGAGTGCGGCGGGCTTGAAGCCGCGGAGCCGGTTCGCGTTGGCCACCACCGACAGCGAGGACAGCGCCATGGCGCCGGCAGCGATCACCGGGCTCAGGGTCACGCCGAACGCCGGGTAGAGGACGCCGGCGGCGAT
>JAYSQK010000403.1:0-4780 GCA_043721555.1 Frankiales bacterium | reverse complement strand
CGAGCCTTCTCGAGCGCGGTGAACGACCACTGCAGCACCTTGGCGTTGGAGCGCATCCGGGCCTGCTTGCGCCCGAGCTCGGCGTCGTCGCCGTGCTGGCCGGCGAAGACCGCCAGGTCCATCCCGGCGCAGAAGTGCTTGCCGGTGCTCGAGATCACCACGACGCGGGCGCTCGCCGCGTCGCTGATCGAGGTCACGATCTCCGGCAGCTCCCGCCAGAACTCCGGCACCATCGTGTTGAGCTCGTCCCCGCGGGAGAGCCGCACGTGGGCGACCCCGTCGGCGATGTCCACGTCGAAGCAGCGGTAGGCCATGCCCGGATCCTGCCGCACGGCCGCGGCGTCCCCCAGTTGCACTAGCGTCGCGGTCGTGAGCGACGCCGTGTTGTCCCTGTCCGGTGTCGGGGTGGTCCGTGACGGCGCGACGTTGCTGGCCGGCGTCGACTGGACCGTGCTCGAGGGCGAGCGGTGGGTGCTGCTCGGCCCCAACGGAGCCGGCAAGACCACCCTGGTGCAGATCGCGGCGGCGTCGCTGTTCCCGAGCAGCGGCACGGTCGAGTTGCTCGGCGAACGCTTCGGCCGGACCGACCTCGGCGAGTTGCGCACCCGGGTGGGCTTGTCCAGCTCGGCGCTGACCGATCGGGTGCCGGCCAACGAGAAGGCCGTCGACGTGGTCGTCACCGCAGCCCACGGGGTCCTCGGTCGATGGCGGGAGGCGTACGACGCGACCGACGTCGACCGGGCCTTGGCGCTGCTCGCCAGGGTCGGGCTGCGGGCCTTCGCCGGCCGGCGCTTCGGCACGCTGTCGGAGGGCGAGCGCAAGCGGGTGCTGCTGGCCCGGGCGCTGATGACCGACCCCGAGCTGCTGCTGCTCGACGAGCCGGCCGCCGGCCTCGACCTGGGTGCACGGGAGGCCTTGCTGCGGCTGCTGACCCGCCTCGCGGCTGACCCCGGCGCGCCGCCGAGTGTCCTGGTGACCCACCACGTCGAGGAGGTGCCCGTCGGGACCACGCACGCCCTGCTGCTCGCCCGCGGCCGGGTCGTGGCGGCCGGTCCGGTCGATGCGGTGCTCACCGGGCCGCTACTCAGCCGGGCCTTCGGCCTGCCGCTGGTCGTTGAGTCCCGCGCCGGTCGCTACACCGCCCGGGCCGCCTGAGGCCCACAACGCCGACGGCCGCCCACCCAGCAGGGTGAGCGGCCGTCGTACGACGGGGGAGGGCTAGGCCAGCGTGCCGGTCTCGTCGACCCAGTCCACGGCTTTCTCGCGCAGCTTGTCCTCATACGCCTTGGCGTGGTGACCGCAGAACAGCAGGTCGCCGGAGGACAGGACGACGCGTACGTAGGCCTGCGCGCCGCAGCGGTCGCAGCGGTCGGCAGCGGTCAGGGTCGGGGACGGGGCTGGGGGTGTCACGGTTCCGGTCACAGCCCTAGAACACCACACTTCGAGCCTTCGTTCCCACTCGAAGGGATGATGGGCGGCGTGTCGTTACCTGCCGATGTGTCCGGCCCGTTGACCGGTCTGCTCGTCGCCGACTTCTCGCGCGTGCTCGCTGGGCCGTTCGCCACGATGATGCTCGCCGACCTCGGCGCCCGGGTCGTCAAGATCGAAGTGCCTGGCGGTGGGGACGACTCACGCGGCTACGGGCCATTCCTGTCCGGCCGGTCGCTGTACTTCGCCCGGGTCAACCGCGGCAAGGAGTCGGTCGTGCTCGACCTCAAGGATCCGGCCGATCACCAGCGGGCCGTGGAGCTCGCGACCCGGGCCGACGTGGTCGTCGAGAACTACCGGCCCGGGGTCATGGCGCGGCTCGGCCTCGGTTGGCCAGCGATGCAGGCCGTCAACCCGCGGCTCGTCTACTGCTCGATCAGCGGCTTCGGCCAGACCGGCCCGTGGTCGCTGCGGCCGGCGTACGACGCGGTGGTGCAGGGCATGAGCGGGCTGATGTCGACGACCGGCGCGGCCGACGGACCGCCCACCAAACCAGGCATCCCGGTGGCGGATCTGGCGGCCGGGCTCTATGCGTTCGGCGGGATCACCAGCGCCCTGCTCGGCCGGGACCGCACCGGTTACGGCACGCACCTGGACATCGCGATGTACGACGCGACGGTCTCGCTCCTGGAGGGCGCGGCGCTGTCCTACCTGGCGACGGGGGTCGACCCGGGCCGGATCGGCAACGCGCACTTCTCGATCGCGCCGTTCGACACGTTCTCCTGCGCGGACCGCGACATCACCATCTGCGCGGCCAACGACGTGCTGTTCGGCGCCCTCGCGACCGCGCTGGGGCTGCCGGCGCTGCTCACCGACCCCCGCTTCGCCAGCAACGCCGCGCGGCACGACACGAGGGAGGCGCTGAAGGCCGCCCTCGAGGGGGCGCTGCGGACCCGCCCGGCGGCGGCCTGGCTCGACGTACTGGCGGGCGCCGGGGTGCCGTGCGGCCCGATCAGCGATGTGGCGGAGGCGATCGGGTCACCGCAGTCGACCGCCCGCAACATGGTCGTCGACGCCGGCGGCGTGCCGGTGCCGGGCAACCCGGTCAAGCTCTCGGCCTGGGCCGACCCGCCGACCCGCCGGGCGGCGCCGGGGCTCGACGAACACGGCGCGGCGGTGCGCGCAGAGTTGGCGACGCCACGACCCGGCTAGCGGCCGATCCCGGCACCGATCGCCTGCCGATCCTGACTGGCCTGCCGATCTTGACGAAATGGTCGCCCCAGCCGGCGTGTCGCCGACAACATCGTCAAGATCGGCCAGGTCGAGGCGCCCCGGGATGGGCCTCGCGCAGGTCGACGACGGTCTCACCCGCGCCGACCCACGGCCGTGGCGACTGGCGGGCCTCGAAGAAGTCGCCGCCCTTGCGCCTGGCGTCGTCGGTGCCCCAGTGGATCTGCTTGTCCTTCGCCTCGAGCACCGGGATGTGCTTGGAGCAGTGGATGTAGGCCTCCTCGACCTCGACCTGGACCCAGCGCTCGGGACGCAGCCCGTTCGGCATGGCGGCGGCGTCGTGCACAGCAGGCGGTACGTCGAGGTCGCTGAGCTCGGCCGGTTCGACGATCGCCGCGCGGCCGTTCACATGCAACCCGATGAGGTCGCGGCAGAAGTCGATGAACACCAGGCCGATGTTCGGGTTCTCGCTGATGTTGCCCAGGCTCGCGTTGACGCCGTTGCCGCGGTATTCCGGGTAGAGCAGCGTGCGATCGTCCAGGACGTGCACGAAGCCGGGCGGTCCGGCCCGAAAGGAACAGTCGCAGGCTCCGGTCTGGTCGGCGGTCGCGATGAACAGCATCGATTGGTGGCCGACGAACTCCCGCATGCGCTCGTTGAGGTGGTCGAGCAGCTGGCGCTCGTAGAACGTGCGGGCCCGGTCCTGGCTGCCGTGCCGGACCTGGAGCAGGTGCTCGCCGGCTGAGCCGGGGAGTGCGGAGGTCACCTGGGCGGGGATCTGGGACCGCACGGATGCTCCTTGTCGCCGCAGCTCTACCGGCCGGAGGGTGCCAAATCCCGGCCGATCCGGCAATCACCGAACAGCATCAACCGACTGCGGAGCGTCGCCGCCGACGCTCAGCGGCGCCCGGTGAAGCGGAAGACCTCCTCGGGCTCGGCGAAGTGCCGGTTCGAGGAGATGATCTTTGCGCTGTTGGCGGCACGCGCGGCGAGGCCCTGCCCGACCTGGGTGCAGGCCCGCCCGAACGTGCGGTAGCCGGGCTCGGTCACCAGCCAGACGGTGTGTCCACCTGCCCTGCGCAGGACCTCCTGGACGAACGCGGTCGGCGAGGCCGCGGCGTTGCGCTCGGCGTAGTCGACCCAGTCCACCCGGTCGGGGCCGGCGAGGGTGGGGTAGACGACGGCGGCGGTGCCGGCCGGCAGCAGGTCGGCCAGCGCCGGCCCGAGCTGGTCGGGGCACATCACGACGACGTCACCCGGGGTCAGCCGCGACCGCAGGACGGCGGCCACCTGGCCGGCCTGGGTCTTGCGGTCGTCGAACGGGTTGCCGACGCTGCCGAGCAGCCCCAACCCGACGGTGAGGCAGGTCAGCGCGACTCGGGTGCGCCCGGACAGGACCCGCAAGCCGAGCGCGCCGAGCAGCAGCGCGGGGGCGAGCGCCATCGAGCTGTAGCGCGGTGCGTAGCCGGCGTGCACCACCTGGCCGATCAGCAGGCCGAGCAGCAGCGTGCCGGCCGCGAGCAGCGCCAGGTCGCCCGCGGTCCGGTCCCGGGGGCGGGCCAGCAGCACCCCGGCTGACGTCGTACGGCCGAGCAGGGCCAGGGTGAACAGGGCCAGCAGCAGCAGCGACAGCACCTGGCCGCCACCGGATGATCCGCCCGCCCACGACGACACGGTGTCGAGGGCGGACCTGAGCGACGGTGACGGCGCCCACGGGGTGCCGGTGTGCCGCACCTGGAACGCCAGGGTCGGCAGCCAGGGCAGCACCAGCAGCGCGCCGGCGGCCTGCGCCGCCAGCAGCCGATAGAGCCGGCGCAGCAGCAGCACGGTGGCGAGCGCGACCATCAGGAACAGCGACCAGTAGTGGGTGAGTACCAAGGCCGCGCAAGCGATCGACAGCCACGCCAGCCGTCCCCAACTCGACCGCTCAGCGGCCCGGAGCAGCACCAGCCCGAGCAGGACGACTTCGAACACGACCAGGGCGTACATCCTGGCCTCGGTCGCGTAGTGCACGGCGAACGGCGAGCTCGCCAGCAGCAGGACGGCCAGCCAGCCGGTCGTGCCGTCGCGTAACCGGCGGCCCAGCAGCCAGAGCGCCGGCAACGCGGCGAGACCGAACACG
>JAYSQK010000402.1:0-1911 GCA_043721555.1 Frankiales bacterium | reverse complement strand
CTAACGCTTGGCGGGGGTCCGCTTGGCCGGAGCCTTCTTCGCCGGTGCGGCTGCGGCCCGGGTGGTGGTGGCCTTGGCAGCGGCGCGGGCCGGGGCCTTGGCGGCCGCGCGGACCGGCGCAGCCTTGGTGGCCGTCGCCTTCGTCGCCCTGGGGGTGACTGCCTTGGTCGCCGCCTTGACCGGAGCGGCCTTGCGGGCGGTGGTCGCCTTCGCGACCTTGGCCGGGGCGGCAGCCTTGCGGGCCACCGTGCCGCTGGTCCGGGCGGCGGCGCCGGCCAGGCGACCCACACTCGGCCCGGTGGCGGCGATCTTCTTGGCGCCACTCACGACGTCCTTGAAGCCCTGCCCGGGGCGGAACTTCGGGACCGCGGTCTTCTTGAGCTTGACCGTAGCGCCGGTCGCTGGGTTTCGGGCGGTCCGAGCGGCGCGCTCGACCCGCTCGAACACCCCGAACCCGGCGATGGCGACCTTCTCGCCCTTGACGACGGCGCGGGTCACGGTGTCGACGACGGCCTCGACGGCGGCGGTGGCGGCCTTCTTGTCGCCCAGCCGCTCAGCGAGCGCCTCGATCAGATCTGCCTTGTTCACAGCGGTCCTCCTCGGACTGTTGAGGCGCTCTGCCTCTTGTCACAGAACGGTAGAGGCGTAAGCGGCCCACGTCGACCACCTCGACACAAGCACTTTCCTTGTGTCGCAGCGCTTGTGCCCTCCGCTCACCCCTCAGGGGTAGGAAAACGGCCGGCATCGAGGTCGGCCAGCAGCAGTTCGAGGCGGGCCGAGGCCCTGCCAAGGTCGTGTTTGGCGGCATCGCTCACAGCGAGCAGTCTGCTTACTACGCGGGCCTTTTGCTCCTGTGGCACGTCCAGCGAACCGACCCGGCGGTGCGCCTCGCGCAGTCGCCGGGACAGGTCCTCGAACAGCTCGTCGTCGGTCACGCCGTCATCGTGCCAGGCCGACAGGTCAAGCGGGTCCCCGGCGCGTCGTACCGGGTCAATGTCGTGCGGTGACCGGCTTCCAGGACGGCCGGCGACCCTCGTAGGCGGCGATGTCGTCCTGATGGCGCAGGGTCAGACCGATGTCGTCCAGGCCCTCCATGAGCCGCCAGCGGGTAAAGTCGTCGAGCTCGAAGGCCGCGACGATGTCGCCGCCGCGGACCTCCCGGGCGGCCAGGTCGACGGTGACACCGGCCGTGGGATCGGCCTCGACCAGCGCCATCAGCCGGCCGACGACGTCGCTCGGCAGCTGCACCGGCAACAGCCCGCCCTTGAGGGAGTTGCCGCGGAAGATGTCGGCGAACTGGGCGCTGATGACGGCCTTGAAGCCGTAGTCGGTCAGCGCCCAGACGGCGTGCTCGCGGGACGATCCGGTACCGAAGTTCTCGCCCGCCAGCAAGATGCTGGCCCCGAGATGCTCCGGGCGGTTGAGCACGAAGGCCGGATCCTCGCGCCACTCGCTGAACAACCCCTTGCCGAAGCCGGTCCGAGCGACCTGCTTGAGCCAGTCGCTCGGGATGATCTGGTCGGTGTCGACGTCGCTGCGTCGTAGGGCGACGGCGGTCCCGGTGTGACTGGTGAACGGTTCCATGGCTCAGACCCCCAGGTCTGCAGGGGCCGCGAGGCGGCCGACGACGGCGGTCGCGGCGGCGACCTCCGGTGAGACCAGGTGGGTCCGGCCGCCGCGGCCCTGCCGGCCCTCGAAGTTGCGGTTGCTCGTCGAGGCGCTGCGCTCACCAGGCGCGAGGGTGTCGGGGTTCATCCCGAGGCACATCGAGCAGCCGGCACTTCGCCAGTCGGCGCCGGCCTGGGTGAAGACGACGTCAAGGCCCTCCTGCTCGGCCTGCAGCTTCACCAGCATCGAACCGGGGACGACCATCATCCGGACACCCGGAGCGACCTTGCGGCCCGACAAGAC
>JAYSQK010000401.1:0-5294 GCA_043721555.1 Frankiales bacterium | reverse complement strand
GGCAGGTCGACCCGCAGTTCCACCGCGACGTCAGCTATTTCGCCTTCACCTATCCGTTCCAGCGCTTCGTGCTCGGCTTCGTGCTCACCGCGGTCATCTTGTCGCTGGTCGCCGCCGCCGCCACCCACTACCTGTTCGGCGGCGTACGGCTGCAGACGACGGGTGAGAAGGTCAGCCCAGCGGCGCGCGCCCACCTGTCGGTGCTGATCGGCATCGTCGTACTCCTCAAGGCCTTCGCCTACTACCTCGACCGTTTCGGCCTCGCTTTCTCGCTGCGCGGCCGCGTGCAAGGCGCGTCCTACACCGACGTCAACGCGGTATTGCCGGCCAAGGGCATCCTCGTCGCGATCGCGGTGATCTGCGCGCTGCTGTTCTTCGCCAACATCGTCGTGCGCAACATCTTGCTGCCGGCCGGCGCCCTTGCGCTGCTGGTGGTCAGCGCCATCGTGATCGGCGGGCTCTACCCGGCCTTCGTGCAGCAGGCCCGTGTCAAGCCCAATGAGAGCCAGCGGGAGCGGATTTACATCGCCCGCAACATCGAGGCGACCCGGCAGGCCTATTCGATCGCCGACTACACCTCGACGCAGTACGGCGGGAAGCAGGTGGCCAGCAACGCCGTGCTGCAGGCCGATACCGGCACGATCCCCAAGGCCCGGCTGCTCGACCCCAATGTGCTGTCGCGGACCTTCACCCAGCTGCAACGGCTGCGCTCCTACTACGGCTTCAACAGCTCGCTCGACATCGACCGCTACGACCTCGGCAAGGGCACCCAGGACGTCGTCGTCGGCGTGCGCGAGCTGAATAAGGACGGCCTGTCCAGCGATCAGCAAAACTGGATCAACGAACATCTCGTCTACACCCACGGCAACGGCATCGTCGCGACGCCGGCCAACACCGTGGACGACCAGGGCCGGCCGATCTTCACCGTCGGCAACCTGCCGCCGACCGGCCCGCTCGACATCTCCGAGTCGCGCGTCTACTACGGCGAGGGCACAACCGATTACTCGATCGTGAACACCGGCCAGGCCGAGACCGACGGTCCCGTCCAGGGCGGCAAGGAGGCGACGTACAACTATGCCGGCTCCGGCGGCATCAAGCTCAACAGCGGCTTTCGCAAACTGCTCTACGCGTTGAAGTTCAAGGAAAAGAACTTCTTGCTGTCAGGCGCGCTGACGGGGGATTCGCGGCTGATGTACATCCGCTCGCCCAAGGAGCGGGTGCAGAAGGTCGCGCCGTTCCTCAAGCTCGACGGCGATCCATATCCCGCGGTCGTCAAGGGCCGGATCCTGTGGATCGTGGACGGCTACACGACCTCGGCCGGCTACCCCTACAGCCAGCGTACGACGCTCGGCGCGGCGACCAGCGACAGCCGCAGCCAGGGTGGGTCGCTGCCCGACGAGCAGGTCAACTACATCCGCAACTCGGTCAAGGCGACCGTCGACGCGTTCACCGGCAAGGTGACGCTCTACACCTGGGACGAGACCGACCCGGTGCTGAAGACGTGGAACAAGGCCTTCGGCGGCAAGCTGCTGGAGCCCAAGAGTGCCGTGACGGCAGAGCTGGCCGCGCACCTGCGCTACCCCGAGGACCTGTTCAAGGTCCAACGTGACCTGCTGACGAAATACCACGTCACCGACCCGAAGGCGTTCTTCCAGGGCGATGACTACTGGCAGGTGCCGTCCGATCCGACCGTGGGGGCGACCGCCGAGAGCGGCGGGGCGAGCCAGCTGTTCACCACCGGCGGCAACGGGCCGGATCAGCCGCCGTACTACGTCCAGCTCGAGCCGCCGGGAACGACCGAGCCCCGGTTTGCCCTGACGACCAGCTTCGTCGCCCGCCGCGGCCAGAACCTCACCGCGTTCGCGTCGGTGTCGAGCGACCCCGGCCCCGACTACGGAAAGATCCGCCTGCTCGAGCTGCCCAACAGCACCGCCGTCCCAGGCCCGGAGCAGGTGGCGAACAACTTCTCGACCACCGCCGAGATCAGTACGACACTGTCGCTGCTCGACCAGCGGGGGTCCAAGGTCGTGCTCGGCAACCTGCTGACCCTGCCGGTCGGCGGCGGCCTGCTCTACCTCGAACCGGTCTACGTCGAGGGCACCAAGACCGACAGCTATCCGACCCTGCGGTTCGTCATCGCCTCCTACGGCGACAAGATCGCCTTCACGCCGACCCTGTCCGGGACGCTCGAGAAGCTGTTCGGCGGCGCCACCACAGTCGCCCCGCCGGTCAAGGGGACGGGGACACCGGCGGCGCCCGGGACCGCCACACTCAAGGCCGCCCTCGCCGACGCGCAGGCTGCGTACGACGCCGGGCGGGCCGCGCTCACCCGCGGCGATTTCCCGGCGTACGGCAAGGCGCAGGACCAGCTCGCCGCCGCCTTGAAGCGGGCTGTCTCCGCCTCGGCCGGGGCCGCCGCGACGCCGTCCCCAACCCCGTCGCCGTAGGTTTGCATGCCCGCGCGGTGGTCACGTATGGTGGTGGCACACCGACGCGGGGTGGAGCAGCTCGGTAGCTCGCTGGGCTCATAACCCAGAGGTCGCAGGTTCAAATCCTGCCCCCGCTACAACGCAAAACCGCAGGTCAGGGCCACGATCACCGCCACCGGTGGTCGTGGCCTTTCGGCGTTCTTGGGCTTCTGTCAATGGATAGTGAGTGGCGCTAAGAGCGTGCACGACTCCGGCTTGAGCGTGGACCTCTCGGGAATAGACCCAGAGGTCTGGGGGGCAAATGGAGCCGTCCGTCGTGGTCGCGAAGGCTTACGGCATCACGGATGCGTGCTCCAGCGCGCGGATGCGTTCGCGCCAGTCGAGCATCACGGGCAGGGAGATGTTGGTCCACTGGTCAACGTCGTGGCCGTTGTAGGCGCACGCTCGCTTCATGCAGCGGTCGATGCCCCAGAGAAGGGGTGCGGTGTAGCCGGCAAGCTTGGCCATGGACACGCCGAAAGGCACGGTCATGACGCTGTGCTCGCCGGACGGGGTGGCTTCATCGCGGACCATGAACATCGTGAGCCCGTGGAGCTGGCCGTGGATGACTGCGGACGCCAGCCGGTTGAGGAGACCGGAGGCGTCGACCTCGGTGAGGTCGTCCAGAAGTGCCTCGCCGAGCTTCATGGCGGACGGAGTCTTCGTGCCGATCCATCGGTCCGGCTCGAGCTTGCCGAAGCGCTTGCTGGTTTCGACTCTCAGCTGGTGGCGCGGTGCGGCCGCGGTGATCTCGTCGATGCGTTCTCTCGGGTGGAGGGCGCCGTCGTGGGGTCGGCGTGGGGAGCCGAGCATGCGCAGCATCTCGACGTCGGCGGCCAGGCGGTAGTTGAGCCAGCGGCGGACCCGTTCGTCCGGTGTGGTGCCAGGCTCGAGCATGTAGAACGCGTTGGCTGTGGATTCGAGCGTCGGCCGGATGAGGCTGATGATGGAGAACAGCACGCCTTCGGCTTCCAGACACGCGGCGAGTCCGCGCAGGTGGTCAGCGCTGCTCCCGAGGAAGATCGCCGGTAGCAAAGCGGTCTCGAGCGAGGGCCGTGAAGCCCCAAGTCCGTTCAGCGCAGGTCAACGCGGTCGGCCGCGGCGAGGCTGTCCGGCGCTGGCCGCCGCTGGATCAGGTCGTTCACGCCCTTGGCGAAGGACCGCAGGTGATCGGACATGGCGGTGAACTCGGCGTCGGGCATGGACGTCATGCTCGCGAGCCCCGAGCCCCGAGCCCCGAGCCCCGAGCCCCGAGCCCCGAGCCCCGAGCCCGGAGGCCACGGAGTTGATCAGAGGCCGGGCGGCTCCGGTCGCAGAGGCTCAGGGGCAGGCTCGATGGCGGTTGGCAGCCGCACGCGCGAGGGGCCGCTGCGGATGCGCTGGAACGCCTCCAGGACGATGTCGTCGGCGGTGCCGAGGGCATGCAGGTACCGCTGGCTGGTGGTGATCTGGGAGTGCCTTGATCCAGGATGAGCAGGTCGGGGTGAAGTGCATGTGAATTGCCTTCGTCCCAGCCGTCCGTTGCCCCATCGTCAGTCCCATGATCAGGACCTCCCGGCCACCCCAACCAAGGCCCGACAGGCGCGTGCTACGCGCGCATCCGTAGGTGAGTCAACAACTGTCCCTACACGTTATGGGTGCGGCAAGGGGCCCTTTCCAGCGACGATGGCAGGGGTTACGGTCACGGGCACCCGTCCTGCGCTAGACCGCCGGGCCGGTCACGAAAGAGAGGACCACCCATGTCCCGGTTCACCAGAGCCCGCACCCTGGCGCTCACCTCCGCAGTCGCCCTCGCACTACCGCTGGCGACCCTCGCCGGCGCCGGCCAGGCGCAGGCCGGATCGACGAGTTCCTCCTACGACACCAGCACGCTGGCCGGCAAGGTTGCCTCGGTCAACGGAACGGCCGGGCTGAACATCCGGTTCTCGGCGTTCATCGAGCAGGAGGCGGCCGCGACCACCGCCGCCGACGTTCTCGCCTCCGACGGCGCCACGGTCACCAACGGTGGCGCCGGCTCAATCGTGCTGCCGCCCGACGTCACCGTCAACCAGGACAGCGCGGCCGCGCCGCAGAACGAGACAGCGATCGCGGTAGACCCGAACAACTCCAACCGGGTCGTCGGCTCTGCCAACGACTACGTCACCCGGACGTGGAGTTGCACCGTCGGCGGCACGCCGTGCAGCGCGCTCGGTGACGGCTACTCCGGCACGTTCGTCTCCAACAACGGTGGCACCTCGTGGTGCTGCAAGAGCACCGACCCGAACAACCTCGGGACGCTCATCCCCGGGGTCGAGCACCTGACCGGCGGGCCATACGACGGGGGCGGTGACCCGGCCCTGGCCTTCGACAGCCGCGGCCACGTCTACTACGCCGGGCTCGGCTTCAACCGGAACAGCGCACCCAACACGGTGACCGTGAGCCGCGGCAGCTTCTCCGGCGGCGCGCTGACCTGGGGGGCGCCCACCTTCGTCAACGCCACCACTTCGCGGGCGATCTTTAACGACAAGGAGTGGATCGCCGCTGACCACTTCACCACCAGCCGTTTCCGGGACCGGATCTACCTGACGTGGACTCGGTTCATCTTCTCCCCGACCGGCAAGTACGTGCAGTCGCCGATCTTCGAGGCGCACTCCACCGACGACGGGGCCACGTTCAGCGCGCCGCAGTCCATCGTCGGCAACGTCCTCTACGACCAGGGCTCGCACCCGGTCGTCGGCCCGGACGGGACCGTCTATGTGTTCTGGGACGGCGCAACCCGGACCTCCTCGCTCGACTCCACGTACATGGTGAAGTCCACCGACGGCGGCAGCACGTGGAGCACTCCGC
>JAYSQK010000400.1:0-1664 GCA_043721555.1 Frankiales bacterium | reverse complement strand
CCGCCCGCAGGTTCGGCAGCCGGTAGAGCTGGACCTCGAGCCCGTCGGCCTCGGGCAGGAGCGCGCGGAACGCGTCCTCGGTGAGCCAGCTGTCGAGCCAGCGCGCGGCATCGTCGGTGCGCGCCCAGAACCCGACGTTGGCGTTGCCCCCCTTGTCACCGGAGCGGGCGCCGAGGACCGTGCCCAGCGGCACCCGCCGGGTCTCGCTCCCCCCTTCCCCGCCGATCATGGAGGTTGTGCGGTCCGGCTGAGCGTGCGGGAGCAGCAACATGTCCATGATCGGCGGGAAAGGGATCGGCGGGGAGAGGGTGGGCGGGATGACCTCGCGGCGGCCGTCGGCGTGCACCACCACGTGCTCGACCTCAGCGGCGTCGACCAGCGCGGGCCAGTACACGCCGTACGCCGTGGCATCGCCGGGCTGGCTGGTCAGCGTGCACCCGGCGTAGCTGGCGAGGGCCAACTCGACGGCCGCTCCGCTGAACGCCCGGCCCACCACCTGCGGGTCGTCGTCCTTGACGGTGATGCGCAGGAGCGCGGTGGCCTGCTCGTTGGTCAGGGCGTCGGGCCGGTCGAGCCGCACCAACCGGTGCTCGAACACCGCCGGCTCCGAAGGCATCGCGGCGCGCAGCCCGGCCAGCGCGAGTGCTGCCTTGCCTTCGATGTCGAGCCCGGTCAGCACGAACTCCATCCGGTTGCGCCAGCCGCCGACCATGTTCAGGGCGACCTTGAGCCGCCCGCTCGGTGGCCCGCCCCGGACCCCGCTCACCGACACCCGGTCCGGCCCCTGCTGGGCGAGTGCGATCGTCGCGAAGTCGGCGACGACATCCGGCCCGGCGTACGACGGGGAGGCGATCTCATAGAGCAGCTGGGCGGTGACGGTGCCGACCGTGACGGCGCCGCCGGTGCCGGGGTGCTTGGTGATGACGGCCGAACCGTCGGCGGCGAGCTCGGCGACCGGGAAGCCCATCCGCAGCGGGTGGGCGACCTCCTCGGCCACGAAGGCGTAGTTGCCGCCGGTCGCCTGCGTGCCGCACTCGAGGATGTGGCCGACGACGACCGCGCCGGCGAGGGCGTCCCAGGCGTCCCGCGCCCAGCCGAAATGGGCTGCCGCCGGGCCGACCACGAGCGAGGCGTCGGTGACCCGGCCGGTCACCACGACCTGCGCGCCGGCCTGCAGCGCGGCGGCGATGCCCCACCCGCCGAGGTAGGCGTTGGCCGTCAACGGGGTACGGGCGCCGAGCGGCTCGCCGGTGTCGAGGTTGGGCAACTCGAGGCCGGCCACCCGGTCCAGCAGGTCGTCGCCCTCGACGTGCGCCACCGGCAAGGGCACGCCGAGGCGGTCGGCGAGGGCGCGGACCGCGTCTGCGCAGGCGGCCGGGGCGAGCCCGCCGGCGTTGACCACGATCCGCGTGCCGCCCTCGCCGACAAGGCCGAGCACGTCTTCGAGCTGGCGCAGGAAGGTCGTCGCGTAGCCGCGGGTGGGGTCCTTCAGGCGGGACCGGAACAAGATGAGCATCGTCAGCTCGGCCAGGTAGTCACCCGTCACGACATCCACGGGTCCGTCGTTGAGCACCTCGGACAGGGCCGACATCCGGTCGCCGAGGAAGCCGGAGCAGTTGGCCAGCCGAAGGGGTTGCACGCACCGATGACTACCAGAGCAACGG
>JAYSQK010000399.1:0-2221 GCA_043721555.1 Frankiales bacterium | reverse complement strand
CCGAACGGCTCACGGAGACGAGAACAACGCGCTGCGGAACCGGTTGCTGCGTCGTCGCGAAGGAGTGACTGCCAGAGGTCCTTCGAGCTCAGGACCGTAGCGCCACAAGCACCTGCTCGGCCACGTCCAGCGCGTCAGTGCGAACCACCCACCGGGTGACGCCCCAGCGCTCACGCATGTCGCGCAGCTGCTCGACGATCTGGGCGATGGTGCCGATCAGTACGTAGGGCACGGCCAACACGCTTTTCACGGATAGCTCGGCCTCGTGGGCGATGGTCCGGGCGGCCGCCTCACGGTCGACTGTGAGCTCCACGTGCTGGACCAATGCCTCCAGCGCAGGGGGCGCCACACCAGCGCCGGCCGCACCGTCGCGAACCAGGGCGACCTGCGTGTCGGGCTGCGCAGCAGACCACGACACAGTGTGTGCGTGACCGTCGGGCAGGGTGCGACCCAGACCGCTGAGACCGAAGGCATCGGCGTGCGCCCCACCCAGCGGAGTAGTGCGGGATTACCACCACCGACCAGCACCGGCACCGGCTCCTGGACGGGGCGGGGGCCGGTGAGCTGAGCTTCGGGGAGGCCATGAGCTGCATCGGCTGGCACGGTGCCCCCGGCCAACAGCTCACGGACCATCGTGGTGACGGCGATCAGGTGTTGAACTCGGCCGGCTGGTGGTGGCCGAGTAGCCACCTCGCTGGCGAGCAGCAACGGGTCGCGCACGCCGGCGTTGACCACGTAACTACCAAGGCGCAGGGTCGAGGTCACCGCTGCAGCCGAGGCGAGCGCGACAAAGGGAGAGGCTCCGCTGCCGGGGTGGTCGGAAACCAGCAGTGCCCGGAACCCCGAGGACTCGCTGCGTCGGGCGATCTCGGCCCACCCTCCCTGGTCTGCTGGGGACGCTTGCAGGGATATCTCGATTTGCGGCTTACTCATCCCGAAAGCATGTCGGCTCGCAGGGGAGATCGGTACGTCGGGCGGTGCGCCGACAGCGAAACGACCGCCGCGTCCACCCGAGACGCGACCCAGGCCGCGCGGCTATGACATCGCCACGGGGAGGGCCATAAGTGGCGGCTGACCGCGGCCGCAACGGGAAGGCCCGCTGGGTCAACCGGGTCTTGAGCACCACCCTGACCGGTGACACCCCCGCCGAGATGCGCCTGACCTTCAAGCTCGACAAGGCCGCCCCCAAAGCCCTGGAAATCGAACTGTTCGGCAAGCGCCTGCTCGTCACCGACCACGACGCCTGGCCCCCAAGGAGGTCGTCGCCGGCTACCGCTCACAGAACGACGTCGAGTCAGGGTTCCGGCAACTCAAAGACCCCCACGTCGTCGGGTTCTACCCGATGTTCCACTGGACCGACAGCAAGATCCGGGTGCACGTCTTCTACTGCGTTCTGGCCCTGGCCGTCGCGCACCTGATGCGCCGCGAAGCCGCCCGCGCCGGCCTGCGCCTCAGCGTCCGCGAGCTCCTCGACAACCTCAGCGGCATCGAAGAAACCATCCTGCTCTACCCACCGGCAACAAAGGCCGACCCCGCGCACAACGCATCCTCACCGACACCACTCCCACTCGACAGCGCCTGTCCGACCTGTTCGGACTCAACGCCTACGCCCCCCGACGCTGACATGGGTAATACACCCCAACCCAGCCCACACCCCGCTGACCTGCAGGTATACAACTCAAGCCCGCGAAAGCCCGGAAGGTCCCGCTAGAGGGCGGAGCCCCCGTCAGGGGGACTGTTGGACCTGGGTGATGGACTGGTCTCATGGCGACCGTTGCTCTGCACCACACCGAGTTCGGACCAGCTGGCGGCCTTGCTGTCCTGGCCCTACACGGATGGACCCCGGACCACCGATTGATGACCGGATGCCTCGAGCCCGTGTTCGCTTCTCGGTCCCACCCGTACCGTCGGCTCTACCCCGATCTGCCAGGTATGGGTGCCACGCCTGCCCATACCGTCGCGTCGTCGGACGACATACTCGACTGCGTCGAGGCGTATGTGGACGAGCATGTCGGCGACGCGCCCCTGCTCGTCATCGGAGAGTCGTACGGCGGCTACCTCGCTCGAGCGATCACTCGCCGCCGTCGCCGCCAGGTTGTCGGACTCGCCCTCATCTGCCCGATCGGCGCGGCCGTGTTGAACGCCGATCGCGACGTCCCACCGCACACCGTCCTCGTCCGCGACCCGGCCCTGGGAGACCTGCAAGGCTCGGACTTCGATG
>JAYSQK010000398.1:0-2775 GCA_043721555.1 Frankiales bacterium | reverse complement strand
TCCTGGCCGAGCATGCCGCCGACCAGGGCGTTGACGGCAACCAGCAGGGTGAACTGCGCGGCGTTGTGCCGCAGCCCCAACTGCATCGGCGTAGCGGTGGTCGTCACGGCTCGGCCCCGAGCGGCTGCCCGGTCAGCGCGGCCCAGTCGTCGGGTCCGCCGAGCACGACAGCCAGGTCGCGCCGGCCGGACCGCTCGAGCAGGCTGACCGCCGTCATCGCCCGCTCGCCGTGCCCGCACATCACGGCCGCGCCGTCACCGACCTGACCCGCGTGGCCTTCGGCCAGCTGACCCAGCTCGACGTGCAGCGCGCCGGGGACGTGCCCTGTGATGTATTCGGAGCGCTGACGCACGTCCACCAGCGGGCGACCGTCGAGCCGCCCGGCCGGGAGCAGCAGCGTGGTGGTCGTGGGCAACCCAGCGGCGACCCAGGCCGCCATGCCCCCGTCGAGCTCGCCGGCCAGCTCGTCGTACCCGATCTTCAGGCTCTGCCAGACGATCTCGTCCGGATCCTGGTCGTCCGCGCGGACGAAGACGAGCGGTAGGTCGGGCCTGGCCGTCCAACCGAGCCAGGTCGCGAACACGCCGCGCAGCGGAATCGACACGGCGCCGGCGATGTGGCTGGCGGCGTACTGCTGGACCGGACGGACGTCGATGAGCTGCGCGCCGCTGCCCAGCTGCCGGGCCACGGCCTGCGCGGCCAGCGGCTGGAGGGTGGGCGCGTGCGCCAGCGGCCGGGGGCCGAGCCGGTTGGTCTCGCCCAGCCGCAGGAAGTACGACGGGAACGAACCCAGTCCGGCGAGCAGCAGCTCGACGAAGCCCTGTTCGGTGCCGGCGTTGAGCAGCGGGTTCGCCTGCCTCTCGCGACCGATGGTGCTGGTGCGCGTCGCGCCGGGCGGCGCCGCGCAGAACGAGCCGGCGCCATGCGTGGGCCAGACCTCGGTCGCCTCCGGCAGGGTGGCCAGTCGCTGCAGCGACCGCCACTGCTCGCGCGCGAGCTGCTCGGTCCGGTCCGGGCTCACCAGATCGGTACGCGCCGCAGCCCCGACGATGAGCGAGCCGCCGGTGAACACCCCGAGCGGCCGCTGCCCGTCCAGCAGCACGAACGACAGGTGCTCGGGCGTGTGGCCGGGAGTCACCAGGGCGCGGAGCCGCAGACCACCAAGGTCGACCTCGTCACCCTCGCGCAGTCCCTCGTGCGGAAACTGTCGTCCGCCGGCAGCGGACGCCAGGACCCGGGCGCCGTCAGCCGCGAGATCGCGTGCACCGGACAGAAAGTCGGCGTGCAGGTGCGTGTCCGCGGCGAAGGCCACGCGCAGCCCCCTGCGCTGTGCTTCCCGTCGGAGACCCCGCAGATCTCGGCTGGCGTCGACCGCGAGCGCACGTCCGTCGCCGAGATCGACCAGGTAGGCGCTGTTGCCCAGACCCTCGTCCACTACGGGAACCATGTCGACGTCCACGCCCACCGCTTTCTCAAGTGATGACTTGAAGAGTCTGCCGTGTCGCGTACCTTGTCAAGCAGGCGCTTGACAAGGTGGTGATGGCGGTGGGGCAGCGGGCGGACAAGGACGCGCTGTTCGACGCGCTCGCCTCGGTCGCCAAGGCGTTGGGGAACGGCCGCCGGGCCGAGATCGTCGATGTCCTGGCTCAGGGGGAGCGCCGGGTCGAGAGCCTTGCGGCCGAGATCGGCCAGAGCATCGCCAACACCTCGCAGCACCTGCAGGTGCTCCTGCGCAGCTCGCTCGTCCGCACCCGCCGGGACGGCACCCGGGTGTACTACTCGCTTGCCAGCGACCAGGTCGCCGGGCTGTGGCGAGCGATGCGGGATGTCGCCGCCGGCCACGTGGCCCAGATCGACGAGCTCGCCGCCGCGTACCTCGGCGACCGCAGCCAACTGTCGAGCATCAGCCGAGAGGAGCTCGCCGAGCGGCTGCGGGCCGGCGATGTGGTGGTCCTGGACGTTCGACCGACCGACGAGTACGCCGCGGGACACCTGCCCGGTGCGGTCAACGTGCCCCCGGACGAGCTCGAGGAACGCCTGAGCGCCCTGCCCGTCGGACAGCAGATCGTGGCGTACTGCCGCGGTCCGTACTGCGTTTACGCCGACAACGCCGTCCGTTACCTGCGCTCGACCGGGCACTCCGCCGCGCGCCTGGATGACGGGTTCCCGGAATGGGTCGCCGCCGGCCGGCCCGTCACCAGCGGCCTGAGC
The DNA here is from genome assembly GCA_043721555.1 of Frankiales bacterium. Classification (GTDB taxonomy): domain Bacteria; phylum Actinomycetota; class Actinomycetes; order Mycobacteriales; family SCTD01; genus JAYSQK01. Next base: position 564 of record JAYSQK010000398.1, on the reverse strand, counting down.
TGACCGCCCCGAAGCTCGCCTCGCAGGCTTTCGCCGTACACGCTGACGACGAGTGTCGGCTCAGATCAGGAATGAGTCGGCGTAGACGACGCGGGAGGAGGTGCGGATCGCACCCTGCTCTCCCGGCCCGGCCGGGTCGGCCTCCAGCCGTTCCTCTTCCTCCACGACCACGCGCAGGTCGCCGGTCGGCTGCCGGCCCGGTCGCTCCGGCGCTCCGGCGTCGTCGGGCAGCGCGACCGTCCCCTCCCAGGTCACGAACGCGCCGAGGGAGGAGAGGACCGGGAGCGCTCCGGCCGAGACCACCTGCCAGCCCAGGTCAGTGCCGACCGCGGGGACCCGGCGCTCGAGCCGGACGTGCATGGTCCGGGACGGGGCGAGACGCTCGGCCAATGTGAGGTGGCGCTGCCCGGCCGGCTCCCATGGACGTGGCAGCCCGACCGTCCCGGTGACGGCCACCTTGACGAGCCCGTCGTGGGTCCGGGCGACGGCGGTGCTGCGTTCGGGAGTCAGCTGGGCGAAGTCGCACAGCGCGACGGGACCGAGCTCGAGGCCGGGGAGCGAGGC
>JAYSQK010000397.1:0-2896 GCA_043721555.1 Frankiales bacterium | reverse complement strand
AGCCCGCAGCGCGGCCAGGTGGGACAGCGCGTAACGCGGCCCTGGAGCGCAGGCGCCGGCTGCCTCGACGAGCCCGCGCCGGGCGAGATCGAGCAGGGTGCCGGCCGGTAGGACGGGGGTGTTCACCGCGCGCCTCAGTCCAGGACCCGGGCGAGCAACCAGGCGCCCCGGGACCCGTCGAAGCACAGGTCGTAGATCCCGGTGCCACCGCTGAAAGCGCTCGCGCGGCCACTCCCGGCCTCGACGCGCCACCAGGAACGCTCGCCGTCGTCAATGTCGCCAGCAGCGTCGCCAGCAGCGCCGGTGGTACCCGCGGCACCGAAAGGCCGGTGGACCGCATCGTTGGGGCGGCCGGCATCGCCGGAGGTCAGCGCCGTCACGGCTGCGCCTCGCCACCAACCGCCGGCCTCGGTCCAGCGGGCGAGCACCTCGAGGACGACATAGCGCCGGCCGCGCCAGCGGAATTGGTCCGGGACGGGCCCGGCGGGCTCGGTGCGGGTGTGGACCTCCACCGGGTCTGCATGCAGTCGGGTCATGACGTCCTCCTCCCGGTCATGGGCGGGGCAGCGGTCGCTGCCACGCGGGGCGCCGGGGGAAGGCGGCAACGGCGGTCACCGGTCCGGGTGAGGCGCTTCCCCACGCCCCACCCGGACCGGTGGCCCCGTCCGGCGGCGTGAGAGGGTCGAGGTCGCACACCGCCGGGCGAGGGTCCGCCCTCGGCAGGGCCCGCGAGGCCCCGCCGTCGTTGCTCGAACGCGTGTTCGAACAACAGCAACAGTAGACCTCACCACCGACAGCACCGTCAACCATCAATGTCGGGTCGAGGGACGATCGGGGGGACCGACAGCCCCGTCGAGGCGCTCAGCCGGGCAGGCCGACGCCACTGCCCCGGCGTACTAGTGGCGACCGGCGACACCACTTGCCTCATGCAAGTACGTGTGGCACGCTCGGAAAGTTGCTGGATGCAACCAACGAGAGGTCATCATGACGATCACCACACCGGCCCCCGCGGTCGATGACCTCGTCGGCCGCCTCGAACTGGCCTTCCGACTGCTCGGCAAGCGGGTCTACTTCCCGAGCCTGCGCATCCTGCACGGGGTCGACAAGGCCAGCTTCCCGCTGCTGGCGTTCCTGGAGGAACACGGACAGGCCCGGCCCTCCGATGCCGCGACGGCGCTCGAGCTCGATCTGTCCACCGTCAGCCGGCAGGTCCGCCACCTCGAACAGCTGGGCCTGCTCCACCGACGTCCCGACGACCTCGACGGCCGCGCCTGCCAGGTGAGCCTCACCGAGCAGGGCCGGACCGGTCTCGGTGTCGTCCGGGCCACCCGCAACCAACTGCTCGACGCCGTCCTCGTCGGCTGGCCGGACACCGACCGGGCCGACCTGCTCCGCCTGCTCGACCGACTCCTGACCGGCGTCCGCGACCTGACGACACCACCGGCGCCCGACGCCGTCCAACCCCCTGACCCCGAAGGCACCTGATGACCACACCCGCCCCCGCGAGCGCGACAACCGCGCCACCGCAGGCCTTCACCCATCAGCAGATCCTGGTGATCATGTCGGGGCTCATGCTCGGCATGTTCCTGGCCGCGCTCGACCAGACCATCGTCGGCACCGCCCTGCCCACGATCGTCGGTGACTTCCACCGCAACGACCTGCTCTCGTGGGTGATCACCAGCTATCTGCTGGCGAGCACCGCGGCGACCCCGCTGTGGGGGAAAGCCGGTGACCTCTACGGTCGCAAACGCGTCTTCCAGCTGGCGATCGTGGTGTTCCTCGTCGGCAGCGTGCTGTGCGGGGCCGCCCAGAACATGTACGAGCTGATCGCCTTCCGCGGCCTGCAGGGCATCGGCGGCGGTGGCCTCATCAGCCTCGTCTTCGGCATCATCGGCGACGTCATCCCGCCCCGCGAGCGCGGCCGCTACCAGGGCTACTTCGGCGGCGTCTTCGGCCTGTCGAGCGTCATCGGCCCGCTGGCCGGCGGCTTCTTCGTCGACAACGCCAGCTGGCGATGGATCTTCTACATCAACCTGCCGCTAGGCATCCTGGCGTTGATCGTCACCAACCGGGTGCTGACGATGCCCTTCACCCGCCGCGAGGTGAAGATCGACTGGGCCGGCGCCGGTCTGCTCGTCGCCGCCGTCTCCTCGGTGCTGCTCGCCACCCAGTCCGGCGGCAAGGACTACCCCTGGGCCTCACCGCAAATCATCGGGCTGTTTGCTCTCGGTGTGGCCTTTCTGGCCGGCTTCATCTTGCGCGAGCGCATTGCCCCCGAGCCGATCCTGCCGCTGCGATTGTTCCGCTCGCAGCTGTTCTCGGTCTCCAACCTGATCGCCTTCATCAGCGGCATCGGGATGTTCGGCGCCCTGGCCTTTCTGCCGCAGTACCTCCAGCTCGTGCACGGGCTGTCCGCCACCGCGTCCGGCCTGATGTTGTTGCCTTTGCTCGTCGGCATTCTCGGCTGCAGCATCGCCTCCGGCCGCTACATCTCCCGGACCGGCTCCTACCGCTGGTTCCCGGCCGCTGGCACCGCGATCCTGTCGATCGGCCTCGGGCTGCTGACCCGTGTCGGCGCCCACACCTCGCTGCTGGTCATCGGGCTGGACGTCTTCGTGTTCGGCGCCGGGCTAGGGCTGTTCATGCAGGTATTGACGATCATTGTGCAGAACGGCGTCGACCGCCGGGACCTGGGGGTGGCGACCTCCTCGGTGACCTTCTTCCGCTCCATGGGCGGCACGATCGGCGCATCGGCCCTCGGCGCCGTGCTCGTCAGCCGGCTGGCCGTCGAGTTGCCGAAATCGCTCGCCGGCGCACCGACCGGCGAGCTGCGCCAGCTGGCCGGCGGTGGCTCCGGACCGAAGTCGGTCGCCAATCTGATCAGCAGCCCCGATGC
>JAYSQK010000396.1:0-26344 GCA_043721555.1 Frankiales bacterium | reverse complement strand
TGCACGGTCAGCCCCTTCGCGCGCGCCAGGTAGATCGCCGCCACCACGGCCGACATGGCACACACGAGACCGCCTGCAACCAGACCGGACCGGGGTCCGCGGGCCTGTGCGAGCGCACCGATCAGCGGCGCACCGATCGGGTTCCCACCGAGAAACACCAGCACGTAGAGCGCCATCACCCGGCCGCGGACCTCAGGGCTCGAGCCAAGCTGCACCAGCGAGTTCGCGGTCGTCGTGAACAACAGAACCGCCACGCCGGTCGGGACGAGCAGCACCACCGTCACGGCGTACGACGGGGCATAGGCGACCGCGACCTCCAGCAGGCCGAACGCGAGTGCGGCCCCGAACAGCAGGCGGGTGCGCGGCGTGCCCTCCCGCCGGGCACTGACCAGCGCGCCGAGCAGCGAGCCGACCGCGAGGGCCGACGTCAGCAGCGCGAACGAGCCGGCGCCCTTGTGGAACACCTGCTTGGCGACCAGCGCGAGGGTGATCTGGAAGTTCAGCCCGAATGTGCCGACCATGAACACCAAGGCGATCGGGACGAGCAGGTGGGGTCGCTGCCGAACGTAGCCAAGCCCCTCGCGCAATTGACCCTTGCTGCGGGCGACCCGGCGGCTGGGGTTGAGCTCGCCGGTGCGCATCGCCAGCAGGCCCCCGATGACGGCGAGGTAGCTGACAGCATTGCCGAGAAAGACCCAGCCGGTGCCGACGGCGTTGATCGCCAGCCCGGCGATAGCCGGTCCGACGATGCGCGCGGAGTTGAAGGTGGCGCTGTTGAGGCTGACGGCATTGGGCATGTCGTCGGCCCCAACGATCTCGGAGACGAAGGCCTGCCGGACGGGAGTGTCGACGACGCTGGCCATCCCGAGCGCGAAGGCGAGGGCATAAACGTGCCAGAGCTGCACCACACCAGTGAGGTCGAGAACGCCAAGCAGCACGGCTAACAACCCCATTGCCACCTGGGCGCCGATCAACATCCGGCGCTTGTCGTAGCGGTCGGCCAGCACCCCGCCGTACAAGCCGAAGAGCAGCACCGGCAGGAATTGCAGCCCGGTGGTGAGCCCGAGTGCGAGGCCGGGGTTGGGCGCGATCGACAGGACGAGCCAGTCCTGCGCGATGCGCTGCGCCCAGGTGCCCGACAGCGAGACGACTTGGCCGCCGGCGAACAGCCGGTAGTTGCGGACGCGCAGGGATCGGAAGGTGCTCGAGCTCATGCGCCGGCCAACCGTTCGAGCACCACGGCGGCGCGTCGCAGGACCGCGACGTCCTCGGGATCGAGCTCCCGTAGCCGGCGGGCGAGCCAGGCATCGCGGCGACGCCGCTCGGCCCGCAGCAGGCTTTTGCCGTGAACACTCGGTGCAAGCAGCACCTGACGACCGTCGGTGGGGTGATCGGCGCGGGTCACCAGACCGGCCGCCTCGAGGGCCGCGACGATCCTGGTCATCGACGGCGGCTGAACCCGCTCGTGCGTGGCCAACTCCCCCGGGGTGAGCGGGCCGTGCAGGTCGAGCGTGGCCAGGGCGGCGAGCTGGGTGATCGAGACCGAGGTATCGACCCGCTCGGCTCGCAAACGACGGGCCAGCCGCATCACCGACATGCGCAGCTCGCTAGCCAGTGCGGTGTCGGCTACGGTAGGCATGTCCTTAGCTTAGGTCATTGCCCTTGCTCACGACTTTCGGGGGCACCTCAGGCGAGTGCTCGCTGGATCGGGTCAATCGCGAAGTAGACGGCGAACAGCAGCGCGATGACCCACAGCAGCAGCCCGGGCGTCCCGACGCGCCCCTTGGCCGCTTTGATGACGACGTAGCTGATGAAGCCCGCCCCGATGCCGTTGGTGATCGAGTAGGTGAAAGGCATGAGGATGATCGTGAGGAACGCCGGGATGGCGATTTCCCAGTCGTCCCAGGGGATGTCCTTCACCTGCGTCAGCAGCAGGAAGCCCACGACGACCAGGGCGGGCGTGGCCGCCTGGGCGGGCACGATCGTCGTGAGCGGGGTGAGGAACAACGCAACGACGAACAGCGCGCCCGTGACGAGATTGGCGAGGCCGGTGCGGGCGCCCTCCCCGACGCCGGACGCCGATTCGATGAAGCAGGTGTTGGACGACGCCGAGGCGGCGCCGCCGGCGACCGCGGCAATGCCGTCGACGAACAGCACCTTGCCGATCCCCGGCAGGCGCCCCTGCTCGTCGAGCAAGCCGGCCTCGTTGCTGATCCCGATGATCGTGCCCATGGCGTCGAAGAAGTCGCTGAGGATCAGGGTGAAGACAAAGATCACGGCGGTCACGATGCCGGCCTTGGCGAAGCCACCACCGAGCGAAAAGTGCCCCAGCAAGCCGAAGTCGGGCTTGCCGACGATGCTCGACGGGACCTTCGGCGTGATCAGCCCCCAGGTCGTGACGGTGGCGAGTGCGTTGATCACGACCGCTAGGACGGTCGACACGATGATCGAGATGAGGATCGCGCCGCGCACCTGACGGACCAGGAGCACGATCGTCAGCAGCAGCCCGACCGCGAAGACGAGTACGGGCCAACCGTTCAGCCGCCCGGTCGCACCGAGCTGCACCGGGACCGAGGCGCCCTTCGGCGTCGTCACGAACCCCGCGTCGACCAGCCCAATAAACGCGATGAACAGACCGATGCCGACACTGATCGCCTGCTTGAGGGCGAGCGGGATGGCCTCCAGGATCGTCTGCCGCAGGCCGGTCGCGACGAGCAGCACGATGCCGAGGCCCTCGATGACGACCAGGCCCATCGCATCGGGCCACGACATCGTCGGCGCGATGGTGAAGGCCACCAGACTGTTCAGGCCGAGCCCGGTCGCGATCGCCAGCGGCAGATTGCCGACCAGGCCCATGATCGCGGTCATCACGGCGGCAACCAGCGCGGTCGACGTCGTGAGTTGGGCCACCGACAGCGAGTGACCGAGGCTGTCCTTGGCGCTCCCGAGGATGATCGGGTTCAGGACCACGATGTAGGCCATCGTGAAGAATGTCGCGAAGCCACCTCGGACCTCCCGCTGCACGCTGGAACCGCGCTCGCTGATCCGGAAGAAGCGGTCGAGACCGCCGGTCGGTGCGCGGTCGGGCATTGGGCGCTGGGTCGTGTCGACGGTCGTCATGCGCGAGAGGGTGCCAGAGCCCGCGATGCGCAGCCGTCTCCACGACGTGTCGCGCCGGTAACCTCGTGCGATGGGCCCCGTTGCGCGCAAGCCTGACCCGGCGCCGCTCGAGACCGACGACGTGCGGATCGTCGCGATCGGCGTCGCTCTCTGGGGCGTCGCCCTGGTCGTGCTTGGCATCGCCTCGCTCCTCGGCGCACAGGTGCACGGCTGGTGGCTGGTGATGTGCCTGTGCGGGGTGCTGCTCGGCCTCGTCGGGGTGCGCTACTGCCAACGGCGGCGCAGTGCGCCCTAGCCAGAGTCCCTCCCGTCTGGTGTCGTGATCTGGAGGCCAAACATGGGCCTGAAATCACGACACCAGACGGTACGGCGGGGCGGAGGTACGACGGGTCGGGCCTACGGCGGGCCGGGTGGTGCAGACTCGGCCCGGTGGAGGTCCTCGGGGTCGGGGTGCGCTACGGCAGGACGGCCCCGTGGGTACTCCAGCAGGTCTCCCTCACCCTGCCGGCCGGCACCCTGGTGGAGGTCACCGGCCGCAATGGCAGTGGGAAGTCTTCTCTGCTGCGGACGTTGGCCGGCGTGCTGCGTCCCGCGACCGGGAGCGTCCGCGGGCGGCCGGACGTCGTGGGCTGGGCGCCCGAGCGCTTCCCGTCGGGGCAACCGTTTACGGCCGGGGTCTATCTGCGCGCCCAGGCCCGCATCCGCGGACTCGGCGACCGCGCCGCCGCACACGCCGTCGAGCGCGAGTCGCATCGCCTGCACCTCGAGGGGCTGCTCGACACGCCACTACCAGAGCTGTCCAAAGGCAGTGCGCAGAAAGTCGGGCTGGCCCAGTCGCTGCTCGTACGACCCGGCCTGTTGGTCCTGGACGAGCCCTGGTCGGGCCTGGACGCCGATGCTCGCCGAGCCGTCCCCGGGCTCATCCGTGAGGTGCTCGACGAGGGCGGACGGGTCGTCGTCACCGACCATCAGCAGCAAACCGCCGCGCTGTCGCCGGACGAGCGCTGGCACGTCGAGGCCGGCACCGTCGACGTACGGCATCCCACCCCGCAACAAGGCGTCCGCAGCGTCGTCGTCGAGGTCGAGGTCGCCGACCAGGACGCACCGGCGCTGCTGGCGGCTCTGCGCGCCCGCGGTTTGGCCCCGCGCGTGCGGTGAGGGTGCGCGCATTGGCCCGCTTCCGCCTGCGCGGCGCGGTCGCCGGCCGAAGCCTGGTCGCCCCGGTCACTGCGCTCGTGCTGGTGCAGCTCCTGGGACTGGCCGGCCCACGAGCCCCTGCTGCAATCTCGCTGGCGAGCGCCATCTCGTTCGCACTGCCGGTGCTTGCCTGGTCGGTCCGACAGGTGCTCGACGCCGAACCGGACGATCAGGTGCACCTGTCGACACTCGCTGTCGGGGGTCCAGTTCGCGAGGTCGTTGCTGGCCTGCTCGCGGCGTACGCGGTCGCCGCGACCCTGGCCGTCAGCTGCGCGGGCGCGTCCCTGCTGCGTGCCGACCACGCAGGTGTACCGGTTCGTGACGCGGCCGCCGGATTCGCCCTCGCACTGGCGACCGCACTCGTGGCGGTGGCCGTCGGCGGACTCGCGGCACGCGCCGTTGCCGGGACGGGCGGCGCCTCGGTCGTCGTGTTGGTGGCCGCGCCGGTGCTGATCGCGGTCGTCGGCCTGTCCGGCAACCCCGCCGTCACGGCGCTGGTGCCACGGCTCGACGCAACGGTGCGGGCTGCGTACGCCGGACACCTCGCCACCGAGGCGCCGGCATTGCTCGCGCAGATCGTGCTGTGGTCAGCCGTCGTGCTCGGCCTCCGGCTCCTGCGCCGGCTGCGCTGACAGGGGCCCGATTCCCGGGCCCTCCCGTCTCGGGTCGTGATCTGGAGGCCAAAAAACGGCCCGAAATCACGACACCAGACGGTACGGCGGGGCGGGGGTGGCGTCACACCCGGTCGAGATCACTCTCTGCCGGATCGTTGTCACCGCGTAGCCGGGCCGCGAGGGCGTGCCTCGCGTCCCAGTCGCCGAGACGCCAGGCGAGCGCACGGGCCATCCCGTCGGCGCCGACGACGTGGTCGACCCCGCCGGCCACCAGCCAGCTGACGGGCACCTGCTCGCCGCCGGCCGTCGACGCCATCAGCCCGTCGTGGACCACCACCCGACCCGGTGCGTCGACGTCGCAGACCGATCGCCACGGCCCTGGCGTCCCGCCCGGGTCGACAGCCGGCACGACCTCCGAGGCGAGGGCGACATCGAGGGCCTGCGCGAGGTCGACGGCCAGCGCCAAGGGCACCGGCAGCACGGCGTACGGCGAGACGCGGGCCAGCAGATCCGGCCGGTCGACCACGACGGCGTCCTCGGCCGGCACGACGGCCAGCTCGCCGTCGAGGACCGCCCGCACCCGGTCGGGCGGGTCGAGCGCGGCGGTCGCCAGCGCGGCGTACAGCGCCCGCAACTGATCGCGCCCGACCTGCCGCTCAGGGTCGGCGAGCCGGTCGACCAGGTCGTCCGGGTCGAGCTCCGCGATCGTCGTGCGGGCCCCCAGCCGGGCGGCCAGGGGGTGCTGCGTCTCGTCGTACAGCCCTGCCAGCAACGGATCCGAGCCCGGCAGGCGCAGATCGAGGGGGCACTGCCCGTCGAGGACCCGATGCCGACCCAGCCACCAGACCGCGTAGGGCGTGAGTGCTGGCTCGAGCATCGACAACGCCTGTGGCCAGGCATTTTCACGGACGAGGTCGAGGTCGCGGACGACCAGACCCGGCTCGGCGCCGGGCGGCAGGGAGTCGAGCCAGTCGTCAAGACCGTCGACGTCGTCCGCCGCCTCGACGGGGACGACGGCGAAGCCGCGCAGCACGCCGACGGCGGCGAGCACGTCGTCGTGGGCCGTCCCGGCGGCCACCACGCCGAACCCCGCTGAGGTGTCGACGACCGCGGCCAACGGGCCGTCCGGCAACAGCAACTCGCCGGCCGGACGCCACTGGCCTTCGGTGTCGGGCAGCGGCAGCTCGGCCAGCCAGGGGAGCTCGCCCGGTCGCACCCCGGCGGCGCCGACGAGCCCGAGCACGGCCTCGACCAGCGGACCGGGGTCCTCCTCGTCCAGGGCCTGCTCCACCGCCGCCCGCAGACGCGGATCCTCGAGCAGCCCGCGGGGCTCGGCCTCGACCGCGCCGAGCCGTAGCAGCAGCGGATGCGCGGCGGCGGGGTCGACCACCCGCAGGCCGAGCGCGGACAGGTCGACCACCGCGTCGGCGAGCAGCAACCCCCTGGGCCCGGGCGCCAGTCGACCGCCGACGAGCGGCACCGGCAGCGCGCCGAGCTGGTCGGCGTCCGGCGGCAGCGCGGCGTAGAGCCGGCCCCACCAGGCGGCCGGGCGGTCGATCCCGGCAAGGATCTCGGTGAGCTCGGCCAGGTCGATCCGCCTGACCCCGAGGGCGCCCAGGGGCTGGGCCCAGCGGGACCTCGACCACTCGTGCGGGAGGACACCGGGCAGCAGGTCCCCGAGCAGGTCCACGAGGTCGGGGGTGGCGCCGTCGAGCACCACGGCGTCGCGCGGCTGCCGATCCCCCGCAAGGACCGGCGCGACCCGGAACGCCTGCAGCACAGCCGATCCCAGCGCCGCGTCGACCTCGCCCGCCCCGAGCGGACCGGGCACGAACCGCAGCCGCGCTGGGTCGTCGGCGAGCCCTTCGACGAGCTCCACTAGAGCTTCGGCAACGTGCCGCAGTACGGCGTCCCGGAGCGGTCCCGGGGCGACCCGGCGGCGGTCCGGGCCGAGGGGCAGCGACGCCGCGATCAAGGCCGGCAGGGACAGCGGGTCATCGGTGGGTGTCGGCGCGCGCACGACCGCCTGGATCCCGTCCGGGAGGGGGAGGGGGACCCCGGCGGGCGTCACCTGCACCGCGCACAGGACCGACCACCGGGTCTGTGCACGCTCCTCGACCGGCCGGCCGGCCAGCAACGCGGGGTCCAGCTCGCCCTCGCGACGGACGACCCGCCAGCGCACCGCGGCGACGACGACGTCCGGCCCGTCGGGCTCGACGGTCAGCACGCGGTCGTCGACCTCGAGCCGGCTGAGCCCCGGCAGGACCAGCAGCAGGGTGGGGTCGACGCCGGCGAGCGCCGCTGCGACAGCAGGCACCGCCGCTGCACGGACGACCACGCTGACCTCGGTGTCGAAGCCTGCCGGGGGTCGCCCGACACTCGCAAACGGCAGCCGCAGCAGGGGGACTCGTCCGTCGCGGGCCGCCAGCTCGCCGGCGAGCGACGGCAGGGCCGCCACCGCCTCGGCGGTCAGTGCGCGGGAGAAGCGAACCGACCCGCTGGTGGACCTGACCTCGACCTCGTCCGAGACGGCGGCCACGGCCGCGAACCCGACGCCGAACCGGCCGACGGTCCGGCCACCCCGCTTGGCCGAAGCGCGGAGCGTCGAGAGCCCGACGACCCCGTCGGCGGTCAACGGTTGGCCAGTGTTTGCCGCCGACAGCACTCCGTCGGCCAGGTGGAGTCGGAGTACCTCGCCTGCGTCAGAGGCATTCTGCGCCAGCTCAACGATGAGCCGGTCTCGGTAGCCACCGAGCGCGAGGTCGTCCTCGGCGTTGGCGTCCTCGCGGAACCGGGCCGGTGCAGCCGCCCACGAGGCGAGGACCGCGGCGCGCAGCGCGGCCGTGCCGTGCGGGTCCGCCCCGGCGTCGTGGCCGATGTCGGTCCCGGCGTCGGTCAGCTGGCGTGCCCGTCCGGCGTCTCGGCCTCGGGGCCCTCCGGCTGCGCCATGGCGACCAGCTCGAACGCGTCGTCCTCGACCACCATGCCCGGCCCACTCACATGCGCGAGCTCGACGGGGGTCTCGCTGTGGGCGCCGCAACCGTGGTCGAGCGACACCGCCCGGCTGTCGTCGGGCGACTGGGCGTTGGCGCAGACGCCGAACACCGCCCGCAGCGCGCCGCTCAGCGGCACGAGGAAGGCGCAGTCCTGGCACCGGCCTGGGGCCTGGCGGGCCATCGGCGCGGTGGGGCCACGGTCCCCGTCGTACCAGCGGTCGGCCGTCGTGACCATGCCCTCGAAGGAGAGCACCCTGGCCCGGCCGAGGCCCAGCTCCCAGAAGGCCGCAGCAGCAAGGTCGGCCTCCGGATCGGCGTACGCCGGGACGATGCGCCGGTCATCGACCGGAGGCGGCAGCAGATCGCCGGGCGCCAGGTCGCCCGGCTGTACCCGCTCGCTCCACGGCACCCAGGCGGGAGCGACGAGGGCGCCGCCGCCGGGCAGCAGGACCACCTCGTCGACGGTGACCTCGTCGCTGCCCTCGGTGCGGGCGACCGTGACGGCCCAGCGCCAACCGACGTAGGCCGGATCGGTGCTGGCGAAGCTGTGCGTGACGACCAGCTCGCCGTCGGACTCGGCCACGAGGTGCTCACCGACGGAGCTGCCACCGGCCTCGATCGCGACGGAGCGGGCCAGCTCGACGGCGCCGGCGAGCAGCGCGTCGATGTCGAGCGCGGGGGTTGGGGTCACGGGGGGCTCCTGCGGCTGGGTGGGTGCGGGACCAGTGTTGTCGATTGCCGGTGCGGGGACCCCATCGGCACGGGCACCTGCCATCGCGCCGGATACTCTCGTGGTGATCTCGCGCAGCCTGCGCCCAACTCCTGCCATGACCCAAGTCCATCACGCCGGCCGCCGGCCGCGCGGTCGACCCAGCCCAGACCGGAGCCCCGACATGACCGCCCGCCGCCCCGTCGTCACGTCGCTGGCGGCGCTCGCCGCCCTCGCCGCGGTCGCCGGCTGCCAGCAGCCGACGCCGGCCGTCACCCTCGTCAGCGGCGGACACCGGGTGCGCACCGAGTCCGCGGTCTACTGCCGGGACGGCCAGACGGTGGCCAAGCGAGACTGCGTCACCCACGGCGGCCGGCGCGAGGTGCTCCGCGTCCGCAACGGCGATCTCGTCGGCATCGACGTCGACAAGGTGCTGTCGGACAACGGCTGGGAGCTCGTCGACGCCGATGCCAAGCAGCGCTCGGCCGTGCAGGACAAGCACTACTTCACCTTCAACGCCAACTTCGCCAACCGGCCGACCCCTGGCGTCATCGACCTCGAGGTGCGATCCCTGAATCGGGTCGCGGAAAATGCGACGGTGACGGGCGTGTGGAATTTCCAACTGGTCCAGCGCTAATCGCGACGCCTTACTCGGTGCGGACCGTCAGCGGCAGGCGGGACCGGGTCAGGCAGGCAGCGCCGAGCGCCGCGAGCAACGGGACGCCCAGCACGACGTACAGCACCAGCAGCCAGGGGATGTCGAGAAACGACGAGGGCTGTCCCGTGACGGTCGTCGCAGACCGCGTCAGTGGAAACGAGACCGAGATACCCCACGGCTGCGTACGCCGCGGCGAGCGCCTGCCGGACCCCGGGCGGAGCACCGACGGCCATCAGCGTGGGCCAACAGCCCCCGCCAAACCTCGACAACCTCGTCCTGCTCTACCACCACCAACAACGCTGGCTCAGCCGCTCCCACAACCGGACGATGACCCCCAGCCGGCAAAGGACGAGGACTCAGCCTTCGAGCTCGTCGGCGATCGCGCGCAGGATCTGCGCGACCCGCTTGCCGGTGTCGCGATCGGGGTGCTTGCCCCGGCGCAGCGACGGCTGCACCTTGGCCTCCAGCAGTTTGATCATGTCCTCGACCATCAGCTGCAGGTCCTCGGCCGGGCGGCGGGCCGCAGCCAGCGTCGGCGGGGCGTCGAGGACCCGCACCGACAGCGCCTGCTCGCCGCGTTTGCCGGCCGCGACGCCGAACTCCAGACGGGTTCCGGCTTTGAGCTCTTCGACACCTTCGGGCAGCGCAGCCTTCGGGACGAAGACGTCACCGCCGTCGTCGCGCGCGACGAAGCCGAAGCCCTTGTCTTTGTCGTAGAACTTGACCTTGCCGGTGGGCACGGGGCCTTCTCTCGCTCGTGGGACCACTAATCTAGGCCGTGTGACCGCCCGACACGCCGCTCCCCGTGAGCGGCGCTCCGGCGACCTGCTCGTGCGCCTCGGTGCGGGCATCTTCGCCGTGGGTGTCATCGGCATCCTGGCAATCCTCGTGCCGTTTCTGGCGGGCACCCGGCGAGACGCCCCTGCCGGGCTCGACCTCTTGGCCCTACTGCTGCCGATCGGCTTCGGGTTGGCCCTGCTCGGGCTGTTCCGCAGCGCCCGCTCGCACGAGTAGATCGTTCAGCGACCCGCTGCGGAACACCCCCGCCTCGACCTGCTCGAACCCTTCGGCGCGTACGGCGTCCCGGGCCGCCGCATCCCACCGGCCGAGCGCCTCGGGGTCGAGCTCGACCCTCGCCCGGGCGTCGCCCAGGTCACGCACCCGGACGTCAGTCGGCGCCAGCAACTCCCGTAAGCGTGTCTCGGCCCGGTCCACCCTGGCCAGCCGGGTGGGAGTGACCTGCACGCCGTACGCAATGCGACTGGCGAGGCAGGCGAGCGCCGGCTTGTCGGCGGTGACCAATCCCCACTGGCGGGACGCCTCGCGCACCTGGGCTTTGGTGAGCCCGGCGTCCAGCAGTGGGGTGACTGCCGCCCGTTCGGCGGCCGCACGGATACCTGGCCGGAAGCCCGCGACGGCGTCGTCGGCGTTGGTACCGGTCGCCACGGCCGCGAGGCCGAGGCCGTGGGCGAGCGGCCGGAGCGTGTCGAGCAGGGTGGCCTTGCAGTGGAAGCACCGGTCGGCGCCGTTGGCGACATAGCCCTCCCGGGAGAGCTCGTCGGTGCCGGGCGTGAGATGCCGGACGCCGAGGGAGGCAGCAAACGCAGCCGCCGGTGGCAGCTCGGTGGCGGCCAGCGAGGGACTGACAGCAGTCGCGGCCACGACCTGCCCAGCGCCGAGGGCCCGGACCGCCGCGGCCAGCAGGAACGCGCTGTCAGCGCCACCGGAGAACGCCACCAGCACGCTCCCGAGCTCGCGCAGCCGGACCTCGAGTACGCCGAGCCGCAGCGTCAGCAGCTGGTCTGACCACCAGGCCGGGAAGCCGGTCAGGTCGTCGATCACGACGTCGGCGCCAACCGGCTCGGCGCCACCGGTGCCCACCCCGACGCTGAGCGCACCGGCCGCCCGGGCAGCAAGGACGTCGTACGGATGGTCGCCGACGTAGACGACCGCGCCGAGCTCGCGGAGGACGGCGTCTTTGCCCGCGCCCCAGACCCCGCCGACGACGGCGTCGACCTCGATCCCGACCTGGGCCAGCGTCTGCCGAGCCAGCGCCTCCTGCTCGGCGGTGACCACGGCGACCCGGGTGCCGGTCGCGCGTACAGCGTCGACAGCTTCACGGGCACCCTTGCGGGCCACGGTCCGCTGGACGCCGAATTGCGCCATCAGCTCGCGGTAGCGGTGAGCGACCGGCTCGACGCGGTCGGGCGCCACCCAGTGCGCCAGCTCGTGCTCGAGCGGCGGCCCGAGCCGACTGGCCCAAAGGGCCCCGTCGATGGCCACGCCCTCTTCTTCGGCGAGGACCGCCGCGACAGCGATGACGCCTGGCCGGGGGTCGACCAGCGTCATGTCGAGGTCGAAGCCGACGGCGAGATCCACCCCCGCAGCGTAGGTCGAGCCCGCGATCGACCGCTGCCGGGACGCGGGTAGCGGGGCGGCGCGACCAGAACAGCAGGGAAGGCGCACCGATCCGCTTGGCTCTACCGCCCGCCGAGCGTGGCCCGGGCGTCGCTTGACTCCGCTTCCCTGCTGTTGTGGTCGCAGTCCCGAGTAGCCGCCGCCCGGGGCGGCACCGGCGTGGCTGCCCAGGCAGGTGATCCACGGACGGTTGGGCACCTGTAGGGAGCCAAATCACGTGCCCGACCTTCCGTGGATCATCAGGACGGGGGGCAGGGAGCCAGTTTCGGCGAGCAGCGTTGGCGCGGCGGGAACACCTGGGCGGCTGGCGCGGCGGGGTGGCCTCGTGGAGCAAGACCCGGCCGGCGGCGCCGGCCTCGAGCCGGCAACCGCCACTGGCCGGCCGGGAGGTGAACTGGGCACGGGAAAACCCGTCGTACCCGGTTGTCAGACTGGGTGTCGTGTTCTCCGTCCTGCGTCTGCGCGAGTTCCGACTGCTGTGGCTCGGGCAGAGCATCAGCCTGCTCGGCGACGGTCTGGTCGTGGTCGCGATCGGGTTGTTCATCACCCGGTTGACGGGCAATCCGGCCGACGTCGGCCTGGTGCTCGCCGCCTACGCCGTGCCGCTCGTTGCGTTCGTGCTCCTCGGCGGGGTGGTCGCCGATCGGCTGCCGCGCCAGCGGGTGATGGTGGTCAGCGACGCGGTCCGGGCCGTGCTGCACGCCGTGCTGGCGGCGCTGATCCTCACGGGCACGGTGCGGATCTGGCAGATGGTCATCATCGGCATGGTGTTCGGCACGGCCGAGGCCTTCTTCCGGCCGGCCTACACCGGGCTGGTCCCGCAGACCGTCGGCGAGGACCGCATCCAGGACGCCCAGGCCGTGTCCGGCGTGTCGGCGGAGATCTCCGAGGTGGCGAGCCCGGCCCTGGCGACGGCGCTGGTGCTCGGCGTCGGGGCCTCGGCGGCCTTCGCCCTCGACGCGCTGAGCTTCGTGGTCTCGGCGCTGCTGCTGCTGCGGCTGCGGCCGCGTGAGCGGGGCGAGCCGGCCCCGCCGGCCAGCGTCCTGCAGGACCTGCGCGCGGGCTGGGTCGCCGTCCGCGAGCGGGCCTGGGTCTGGGCGACCGTGCTGGCCTTCTCGGTGGCGCTGCTGGTTGCGCTGGCGCCGTTCTTCGTGCTCGGCGCCGCGCTCGCGCAGGACGCCTACGGCACGTCCGCGGTCTACGGACTTGCCAACGCGGCCTGGGGGGTCGGGACCGTGTCCGGCGCGCTCGTCGGCTCCCGCTGGCGCCCGGAGCGGCCGATGCGCGCCGCCCTGCTCGCCGCGGTGCCGTGGCCGCTGAGCCTGTCCGTGTACGCCGTCGGCGCTCCGCTGCCGGTCCTGTTCCCGGTGATGTCGGCCGCCGGGCTCGGCATCGGGCTGTTCATCGTGTGGTGGGAGACCGCGCTCGCGCAGCGCATCCCGCCGCACCTGCTGTCCCGGGTGTCAGCCTGGGACTGGATGGGCTCGCTGGCGCTGCTCCCGCTGGGCTACCTGCTGGCCGGCCCGCTCGGCGCCCTGGTCGGCGAGCGTCGGCTGCTGCTGAGCGGCGGCCTGGTCGGCGCCGCGGCGATGGCCCTGGCGCTGCTGCCGCGCTCCACCCGCGCGCTCGCCCGCCTCGACGACCTGCCCGACCCGGCGGACCCGCCCGTCCACGCGGCGGTGTGAACAGCACCGCCTCACGTCGGTGGGCTGACCCGGTCGAGGTCAGGCCCGCGGCTCGCGCCCGGTCAGCCCCAGCAGCCGCTCCTGCAGCGGGGCGTCGGGCGCGACCTGGACAGCGGGGCCGAACACCCCCATGGCCCGCCACGCCTCGGCCTGGGGGAGGAACTCCTCCCACATGGCCAGCACGAGGTCGGGGTCGAGCGTCTCGTCGACCTCGATCACCCGCGCCAGGTCGACGGCACGCAGGCCCCGGAACGAGATGACGTGCCAGAGCGCCTCGCGCGCCGGGAAGTCGCCGTAGGAAAAGTGCAGGACGCGGTCGAGGTCGGTCAGCTCCTGCGCCGCCGCCACGCCCCGCTCGACGAGCGCGTGGAAGGCGGCCCGCGGGTCGTCGCCGAGCAGGTCGCCGTCATAAGCCGTGGCGCCGACCTGGTCCATCGTGCGGCCCGCGAGCATGTCGGGCATCCACGCCTCGTCGTAGGCGTGGTAGCCGAGCACCTGCCGCAGGGTCACCGGCTGGTCGGGCGCGCCCTGCCGCGCGAAGGAGGCCGGCAGGACGGTGTCCCACTGGTCGTCACGCACCTGCTGCACCACGCGGTCGAGGGCGCGGTCGGCGAGGACGAAGGTGGCGGTCGGTGTCATGGCGAGCTCCCGGGGTCGGTCACGAGGCGGCTGCCTCCTGCCGCGCTGACGCTAGCCAGCACGTCCGACAGGTTCGCCGCGGCCGGAGGTCACCGGAAGCCGGATCAGCTTGTGGAAAACGTCCCGGCCGGCCGGTCGCTGGTCCTACGCTGACGGCCTCGGGATCCACCGGGATCACCTCAGCCCCCCGGGAGAACACCGTGAAGCGCACGACCACGAGCCTGCTCGCCCTCGCGGTCACGGGCGCGATCGCCGTGGCCGGGTGCGGTGCCGCCGGCAGTCTGCGAGCCGACAACGCGCACGCCAAATCCTCGCTGCAAGCCGCGAAGTCGCTGTCGGTGACGCTGGGCTTCAGCGACCCCGACGGCAAGCTGGCCAAGGCGATCCGGTCGGGCGACAGCAGCACCACCGCGGCCCAGGCCGCGGCGGTGATCGGCGCGACGATCAGCTTCACGGTGAGCGCCAATGGCGGCCGGACGTTGTTCGCCAAGGGTGACCCCAACGAGCCGCTCAGCCAGCAGGTCAAGCAGAGCAACTTCGACCTGAACGTCAGCGGTCTGGGCGGCAAGCTCGCCGAGATCCGGCTCGTCGACGGGATCCTCTACGCCACCTCCGACATCACGGCGGTCAAGAAAGCCGCCGACCTCGGCGGTCCGGGAGCTGGCGCGCAGGTCGACACCTTCCTCACCAGCGTGCCGCCGCAGCTCAAGCAGGGCGCCGACGACCTCAAAGCCGGGAAGTGGCTCAAGGTCCCGATCGCCAGCTACGTCGAGCAGTTGCAGAAGCTCGCCAAGGCAGGCGGTGGGGCGGCACCCGACCCGGCCAAGGCCCGCGGCTACGCCAAGCTCGGCAGGGACCTGCAGGCGGCGATCAAGCCCAACATCGGGCTGACCGACCTCGGCGCGACGGGTGGAAGCCGCAACGTCTCGATCGACATCAAGGTCAAGCAGGCCCTCACCGCGGTCCTGGGCGTCCTTTCCAGCGACGCGGCGACGCTCGGACTGCCCGCCGGCCTCATCCCCAAGGGCGACGCGCTGAAGGACGTCAGCGCCAAGACGCTGTCCGCGACGCTGACCATCACCCGGGGTCACTACACGAAGCTCTCGGTGCCGTTCGCCGGCCTCGCCGCCCTCGACGCCCATCCGTCGACGTCGGTTCCGCCGTTCGGCAGCAGTGCCATCGTGCTCCAGCTCGACGACTCGGCGGCGCCGGTGAGCGCCCCCACCAACATCTCGTCGTTCGACGTCGGCGCCCTGATCGACCAGTTCGTCAGCCAGTTCAGCGGGGTCGGTGCGGCGGTATCACTCAACGGCTGAGTTCGCGCGGATCTCAGCCAGCACCGTTGGCTGCGTCGCCGGCCCTCGTCGGCGGTCATCGCCCCGACGTTCCCGGACCGCGGCCGCGCGCACCGGCGACTAGCCTCGTCCGGATGGACCGCGCCGTGCCCCGCAGCCTCGCGGACGCCCTGCGCGCCTGGCCGGACGCCCAGTTGGCCCGCCTGCTGCAGGCCCGGCCGGACCTCGCCGTGCCCGTCCCGCCCGACCTCGGCGTGCTCGCGGCCCGCGCCGCCGTCCGGCTGTCGGTGCTCCGCGCGCTCGAGCAACTCGACGCCTTCGTGCTGTCGGTTCTCGACGCCCTCTGCCTCACCGACGGCCCCACGTCGTACGCCGGGCTCCAGACACTTGTCGGTCCGTCGGCCGAGCCCACCCAGGTCCGCCAGGCCCTCGACCAGCTCGTCGAGCTCGCCCTCGTCTGGGGGGACGACGACGCGCTGCACGTGGTCGGGCCGGTCCGCGACGTCGTGTCGGGCAGCGCCGCCGGGCTGGGACGACCGCTCGCGGTCTGCCTCGGGCGGCACCGGGACGCCCAGCTGGCGCCGGTCGCGGCTCGGCTCGGCTCGCCAGGCGGGTTGGCGCAGGTGCTCGACGTCCTGACCGACCCGGCCCGCCTGCAGCAGCTGCTCGACACAGCGAGTCCCGCAGCGCGAGCTGTCCTGACCTCGCTGTCGGCCGGTCCGCCGTTCGGTGAGGTCCGGGACGCGATGCGCCCGGTGACCGACGACGAGCTCGACAACCCGGTCCGCTGGCTGCTAGGGCACAGCCTGCTCGTCGCCATCGACAACGGCACCGTCGAGCTGCCCCGCGAGGTCGGCATCGCCATGCGCGGCGCCTCACCGCTGGGCGAGCTCAGGCCGACCGCCCCGACACTGGACGCTGCGGCGCCCGGGGCGGGGGCCGTCGACCGGGCGGCCGGGCTCACCGCCGCCGACGTGGTCAGCAAGGTCGAGGCGCTGCTCGAGTCGTGGGCCGAGCTGCCACCGCCGGTCCTGCGCTCGGGTGGCCTCGGCGTCCGTGACCTGCGCCGGACCGCCAAGGACCTCGACGTCACCGAGCGGACGGCGGGCTTGCTCGTCGAGCTGGCCCACGCGGCCGGGCTGCTCGACCAGACCCCCAGCGTGGATCCGGCATGGGTCCCAACCCCAGGCTTCGACAGCTGGCTCGCGCGCCCGGCCGAGGATCGCTGGGTCGTACTGGCCCGGACCTGGTTGCAGCTGACCCGACTGCCCGCGCTGATCGGCGAGCGCGACGACCGGGACAAGGCGCTGCCTGCCCTCGGTCCGGAGCTCGAGCGGCCGTCCGCCCCGACCGACCGACGTCGGGTCCTCGACCTGCTCATCGAGGCGCCCCCCGGCAAGGCCCCGACCCCCGATTCGGTCGCCGGCCTGCTGACCTGGCGGGCCCCGCGCCGCGGTGGCCGGCTCCGCGATGTGTTGACCGGCTGGACCCTGGAGGAGGCCGAGCAGCTGGGGGTGACCGGCCGCGGTGGCCCGTCCTCGTTCACCCGCTCGCTGCTGGCGGGTGAGGACCGGCTGGCGGCCCGGCAGCTCGCCGCCCTGCTCCCCGCGCCGCTCGACCACGTCCTGGTGCAACCCGATCTCACCGTGATCGCGCCCGGCCCGCTCGAACGCGACCTCGCCCGCGAAATGGCGGCCGTCGCCGACGTCGAATCGACGGGCGGGGCCACCGTCTACCGGGTCACCGAGCAGACGGTCCGCCGGGCCCTCGACCTCGGCCGCAGCGCCAGCGACCTGCAGGAGTTGTTCCGGACCCGGTCGCGGACCCCGGTGCCGCAGGGGCTGACCTATCTCATCGACGACGTCGCCCGGCGGCACGGCCGGCTGCGGGTCGGCGTGGCCACGTCCTACCTGCGGTGCGACGACGAGGCCCTGCTCACCGAGGTGCTCGCCACCAAGAAGGCCGAGGGGCTGCGGCTGCGCCGGCTCGCCCCGACCGTCCTGGCCAGCCAGGCCCCGGTCAACCAGGTGCTGGAGGTGCTGCGGGCCCTCGGCCACGCCCCGGCCGCCGAGGCCCCGGACGGCGCGCTACTGCTCGCCCGGCCCGAGGCCCGGCGTACCCCGGTCCGGCAACGACCCAGTCGGCACGGCGAGCCGCCGTCGATCAGCGACGAGTCCGCGCGCCTCGGCGTGATCGCCCTGCGGGCAGGTGATCTGGCTGCCCGCGCGGCCCGCAGAGCGCCGGTGACCACCACCCGGTCGACGACCGTCGACACCCTGGCCTTCCTGCAGCAGGCGGCCAGAAGCGGCCAACAAGTCTGGCTCGGCTACGTCGACGCGCAGGGCCGCTCGACCAGCCGGGTGGTCGAACCACGGTCGGTCGAGGGTGGCTACGTCGCGGCGTACGACCATCTGCGCCAAGAGGACCGCACCTTCTCGATCCACCGGATCACCGGCGTCGCCGACGTGGAAGCTGACTGAGCCGATGAGCGTTGAAGGAGCACGATGACCGACGGACCCCTGATCGTGCAGAGCGACAAGACCCTGTTGCTGGAGATCGACCATCCGCTGTCCAGTGAGTGCCGGCAGGCGATCGCGCCGTTCGCCGAGCTCGAGCGCTCACCGGAGCACGTGCACACCTACCGGCTCACCCCGCTCGGGCTGTGGAACGCCCGCGCCGCGGGGCACGACGCCGAACAGGTCGTCGACGCCCTGGTGCGCTACAGCCGGTACGCCGTACCGCATGCCCTCCTGGTCGACGTCGCGGACACGATGGATCGTTACGGCCGGCTCCGGCTCGAGCTGGACCCGATCCACGGACTGGTCCTGCGCACCACCGACCGAGCCGTGCTCGAAGAAGTCGTCCGCAGCAAGAAGGTCAGCCCGATGCTCGGCCTGCGGCTGGACCCCGAGACGGTGCTCGTGCACCCGTCCGAGCGGGGCCGGCTCAAGCAGGCGCTGCTCAAGGTCGGTTGGCCGGCCGAGGATCTCGCCGGCTACGTCGACGGCGAGGCGCACCCGATCTCGATGAAGCTCGACGGCTGGGACCTGCGCGACTACCAGCAGATGGCGGTTGACGGCTTCTGGCACGGCGGCTCGGGCGTCGTCGTCCTGCCGTGCGGCGCCGGTAAGACGATCGTCGGCGCGGCGGCGATGGCGCGGGCCGGTGCGACCACGCTGATCCTGGTCACCAACACCGTCAGCGGCCGGCAGTGGAAGAGCGAATTGCTGAAGCGCACCTCGCTGACCGAGGACGAGATCGGCGAGTACTCCGGTGAGAAGAAGGAGATCAAGCCGGTCACCATCGCGACGTACCAGATCATGACGACGCGTCGTAAAGGCGAATACGTCCACCTCGAGTTGTTCGGCGCCCGCGACTGGGGGCTGGTCGTCTACGACGAGGTGCACCTGCTGCCCGCGCCGGTCTTCCGGATGACCGCCGACCTGCAGTCCCGCCGGCGGCTCGGGCTCACCGCGACGCTGGTCCGCGAGGACGGCCGCGAGGACGACGTCTTCAGCCTGATCGGGCCCAAGCGCTACGACGCGCCGTGGAAGGACATCGAGGCACAGGGCTACATCGCGCCGGCCGACTGCACCGAGGTGCGGGTCACGATGACCGACGCCGAGCGGCTGACCTACGCCTCCGCCGAGCCCGAGGAGCGCTACCGGATCGGCGCGACGGCGCACACCAAGATTGCCGTCATCAAAAAGCTGGTCGAGCGGCACGACGGCGACCAGGTGCTCGTCATCGGCGCCTACCTCGACCAACTCGAGGAGCTCGGCGTCGCACTCGACATGCCGATCATCCAGGGGTCCACCAAGAACGCCGAGCGGGAGCGGCTCTACGACCTGTTCCGCCGGCGCGAGATCCCCGGGCTGGTCGTCAGCAAGGTCGCGAACTTCTCGATCGACCTGCCCGAGGCGGCGATCGCCATCCAGGTGTCCGGCACCTTCGGCTCGCGGCAGGAGGAGGCCCAGCGCCTCGGCCGGGTCCTTCGCCCCAAGGCCGACGGCCGCAGCGCGCACTTCTACACGGTGATCAGTCGCGACACCGTCGACCAGGAGTACGCCGCGCACCGGCAGCGCTTCCTGGCCGAGCAGGGCTACCCCTACACGATCGTCGACGCCGACGACGTGCTCGCCGACGGCTGACCTCGCCCCACCCCGAGACTTCATCCCGGCCGGCTCCCTCGGGCCGATCCCGGGGCCGAGTTTCCCCCGGGCCCCTCCCAGCCGATCTTGACGATGTGGTCGGCCGGTACGGCGTGTCGGCGACCAGATCGTCAAGATCGGCCCCGGGTTGAGCGCCGGGCGGCCGAAGGACCGGGCGGCGCTTCCCCTGCTGCGGGTCCTGCGGGACCGGCTCGGGCCGACTCCGTCAACGGGCTAGCGGACCAAGATGCAGCGCAGCTAGACCTTCTCGGTGCCGCTCCCCGGCCGGAGTCGCAGGCGTTCCGCGCTGTTCTCCAAGGCGAGGTCGCTCGACGCAACGTCCATCACCAGGCTGAACGCCTGGTCGTCCGTGACGTCGGGCCGCGAGCCGTTGAGGTCCAAGAAGACCACTGTCGCCAGCCACGCCAGGCGCTTGTTGCCGTCGACCAAGGCATGATTGCTGGCCACCGAATGCAATAGCGCGGCCGCCTTCAAGGCAAGGGTCGGATAGGCGTCCTCGCCGAAGGCACTCGACCGGGGGCGGGCAACAGCGCTGTCGAGCAGCCCCACGTCCCGGACCGGACCGGCGCCCAACAGGCGCACGAGCCCGAGCAGGTCTTCCAGCTCGAGATATGCGAGCTGGATCACACGGTGCCGAGCCGCTCCAGCACGTCACCCCAGCGTGCGGCGAGCCGACCGGAGCTCTCCGCGACTCGGGCCCGGTGACCGGTCTGCTGATACCGCTCCAGCACTGCCCGGCGGATGACTTCCTGCTTTGAAGCGCCCTCGGCGTCGGCCAGCGCTGTCAGCGCGGCATCAAGCTCTTGGTCGGTTCGCAAGGTGAGCGCCATGGCCAGCACGATACCGTTGTGATACCGCAGTGACAAGGAGGGTGCCAATGCCCAACCTCGACGCGCTCGAGCAGGCCCGGGCCGCCGTCGAGCGCGACCTCGGCCCGGCGTACGGCGGGGTGGTCGAGCCGGCGGTCGAGCACCGCCGCTGGTGGCTGTCGCAGTGGCCAGAAGGAGGGCCGTTCGTGCTGTGCCTGCTCGCGCAGGACGTGCAGGAGGCCGTCCACCTGCGCGACCCGCTGTGGCCGGTCTGCTCCGAAGCGACCTGCCCCGAGGTCGGCGCGCACCCGCTGTACGTCGAGCCGGACCTCGGCACCGACCCGTTCTGGGTCTGCCACCCGACGGGGCTGCCGGTGGCGGCCGTCGGGTCGCTGCGCCCGTGAACCCGTTACCAGCCGCCGCTGATCGTCCGGCTGCGCTGCTCCTGGCCGGCCCCGCCGTACGGGTAGTCGGCGGCGCCGGGGTCGCTGGCCGCATCGAGCGTCGCGGTCTCCGCCGGCGAGAGGTGCAGCTCGGCGGCGCCGAGATTGTCCGTGAGCTGGGCGACGGTCCGGGCGCCCAGGATCACCGAGGTCACCGCCGGGCGGTCCACCAGCCAGGCGAGGGCGACCTGGGCCATCGTCGCCCCGCGACCGTCGGCCACCGAGCGGACGGCGTCGACGACGTCCCAGGTGCGCTCCCGCGAGCCGCGCTTGTCGTAGGCCTCCACCCCGCGGTCGGGGTCCTCGCCGAGGCGGGTGGCGCCGGTCGGGCGCTGCTCGCGGGTGTACTTGCCGGTCAGCCAGCCGCCGCCGAGCGGTGACCACGGCAGTAACCCGAGTCCGTTGGCGCGGGCCGCCGGCACGATCTCCCACTCGATCTCGCGGGCCAGCAGGTTGTACTGCGGCTGCAAGGTGACGGGCACCGACAGGTGCCGGTGCTCGGCGACATCGACCGCGCGCTGGAGCTGCCAGCCGGTGAAGTTCGACAGTCCGACGTAGTGCACCTTGCCGGCGCTGACCGCGTTGTCGAGGAAGCCGAGGGTCTCCTCGATCGGGGTGAACGGGTCGTAGGCGTGCACCTGGTAGAGGTCGACCCGCTCGACCCCGAGGCGGCGCAGGGATGCGTCGAGCGCGGCCGCGAGGTGGCGGCGGGACAGGCCGGCGTCGTTCGGACCGTCGCCCATCGGGAAGCGCCCCTTCGTGGCGAGCACGACCTGCTCGCCCAGCTCCGGCCGCAGCGCGAGCCAACGGCCGATGATCTGCTCGCTCGCACCGGCGGTGTAGACGTCGGCGGTGTCGACGAGGGTGCCGCCGGCCTCGACGAAAGCGTCGAGTTGGGCGTGCGAACCGGCCTCGTCGGTCTCGTTCCCGAAGGTCATCGTGCCGAGGGCGAGGGTCGAGACGGCGCAGCCGCTGCGGCCGAGTGTCCGGTATTCCATGTGCGTGCCTCCTGCTACGGGTCGGGGGAGCCACTCAACCAGGCTCGTCGGATCGCACCTCCAGACCGAGCGACACCGCGATCCCGACCGCCTGCTGCAGGTCGACGACCGCGCCCAGCAGCCGCACCGAGGACGGGTCCAGCGAGGACAGATCCGAACCGCGCAGGTCGCAGCCGGTCAGGTCGGCGCCGCCCCAGGCCGCGCCGGACAGGTCGACAGCCAGCAACGCGCCGCCCTGGCAGCAGGCCCGGGTCAGGTCGGCCTCGCGCATCCGCACCCCGCTGAACCGGGCCCGGCGCAGGTCCGCACCGGTCAGGCCCACGAACGACCAGTCGCCGCCGTCAGCCCGCAGCAGGTCGAACGTGCACCGGGCGAACGTGCTGCCCACCAGCTTGCAGCCGTCGAAGCGCGCGTCGAAGAAGGTGCAGCCGGTGAAGGTGCAGCCGGTGAACGCGGCGTCGGTGTGCTGCGAGGCGTTGAAGCGGCAGTCCCGGAAGGTGCACCGGTCGAAGACCGCTCCCACGTCGACGGTCTCGGTCAGGTCTACGTCGACGAAGTGGACGTCGCGCCAGATCTGCCGGGAAAGGTCACGACCGTCCCAGTCCTCGTGCCGGACCCCCTCGTCGCTCAAGCGGTCACGATCGCGGCGGCTGCCTGCAGGCCGAGCTCGGCCACCGAGGTCTCCCGCATCTTGAACTTCTGCACCTTGCCGGTGATCGTCATCGGGAATTCGTCGGTGAACCGGATATAGCGCGGCACCTTGAAGTGGGCGAGTTTGCCGCGGCACCACTCGCGCAGCTCGTCCGGCGTGACAGCGGCTCCTGGTCGCACGCGCACCCAGGCGCAGAGCTCCTCGCCATAGCGTTGGTCGGGCACGCCGACAACCTGGGCGTCCAGCACGTCGGGGTGGGTGTAGAGGAACTCCTCGACCTCGCGCGGGTAGACGTTCTCGCCACCGCGAATGACGAGATCCTTGATCCTGCCGACGATCGAGAGGTAGCCGGCCGCATCCATGACGGCCAGGTCACCGGTGTGCATGAAGCCGTCGGCGTCGATCGCCTCCGCGGTCCGGGCCGGATCGTCCCAGTAGCCGAGCATCACGCTGTAGCCGCGGGTGCAGAACTCCCCCGTCGTACCGCGTTCGACCACGTCCCCGGTCGCCGGGTCGACCACCTTGACCTCGACGTGCGGATGCACGCGGCCGACCGTGGACACCCGCCGGTCGAGGCTGTCGTCGGCGGTTGTCTGCGTCGACACCGGCGAGGTCTCGGTCATGCCGTAGCAGATGGTGACCTCCGGCATGAACAACTGCACCTGCTTCATCACCTCGACCGGACACGGCGAGCCGGCCATGATCCCCGTCCGCAGTGACGTCAGGTCGTACGACGAGAAGGTGGGCTCGGCCAGCTCGGCGATGAACATCGTCGGGACGCCGTACAGCGAGGTGCAGCGCTCGAGCGCGACGGCCGAAAGGGTTGCCGCCGGGTCGAACGATGGCGCCGGGATGACCACGCAGGCCCCGTGCGTCAGCGCGCCGAGATTGCCCATCACCATGCCGAAGCAGTGGTAGAACGGCACCGGGACGCAGACCCGGTCGAGCTCGGTGTAGCCGCAGAGCGCGCCGACGAGGAACCCGTTGCCGAGGATGTTGCGATGCGACAGGGTCGCCCCCTTCGGGAAACCGGTCGTGCCGCTGGTGTACTGGATGTTGATCGGGTCATCAGCGAGGAGGCCCCGGTCGGGGACCTCGCCGGTGGGCACGAGCAAGGCGTCCCAGTCCGGCGTACCGAGGTAGACGGTGCGCAGGTCCGGTGCCACCTCGGCCACCATCTTGCGGTAGCTGGAGCCCTTGAACGCCTCCGCGCTGACCAGTAGCGAGGCGCCGGACTGCTGCAGGACGTAGGCCAGCTCGTGCGATCGGTAGGCCGGGTTGATGGTGACGAGGATCGCGCCGATCCGGGCGGTGGCGTACTGCACCAGCAGCCACTCAGTGCAGTTGGGCGACCAGATGCCTACCCGGTCGCCCTTGCCGACACCGGCGGCGACGAATCCGCGGGCGACATCGTCGACAGCGTCGTCGAGCTCGCGGTAGGTGAACCGCTGACCCTGCTGTACCGACACAAGCGCCTCCCGGTCGCCGTGCCGCTCGGCCGCCAACCGGAGCGCCGCGCCGATGGTGTGCCCCGGCAACGGTGGGGACGTCGGGCCGGCATCCTGCGAGAGCGTCATGGGCGCAGCATGCCGAGTCGGCCACGGACACGCCAGGGACATGGCCTCGGAAGAGCCGATCGGGCTACTCAGATCGGCGCGGAACCCGCCGACGTTGTGCGCATGGCCTCGGACTCGCGCGTGACCGCTGCGCCGGCTGCTGGCTGGTCGGCCCACCCGGCGATCGCGCGCACGATGCGAGCCCTGACGTTCCTGGTCCCGGTCGCCCTGGCCGCTGCGGTCACCCTCGGCGGCGCCGCCGCGCTCCCGCGTCCGGCGACGGGTCCGGGCCAGCTCGGCTGGCTGGCCGGACTCCTCGCCGCCAGCTGGGTCGTGTCGCTCCTCGCCCACCACGCGCTGGTGCGGCTGCTGCCGCTCGCGGCCCTGCTCGAGCTGTCGCTGTGCTTCCCCGAGGGCGCCCCCTCGCGTCTACGGCTCGTGCGGCGCATCAGCAGCGCCTCGGAGCTGGCCGCGCTCACTGCCGCGCCGCCGAACGAGACGGCGCAGCGCGCCGCCGAACGGATGCTCACCCTCGTCACGGCACTCGCCAGACATGATCGGCACACCCGCGGCCACGCCGAACGGGTCAGGGCCTATGCCGACCTGATCGCCGAGTCGATGGGCATGTCCCCACACGACCGTGACCGGCTCCGGTGGGCGGCCCTGCTCCACGACATCGGCAAGCTGCAGGTGCCTGCGGCGCTGCTCAACAAGTCAGGTGCGCCCACCTCGCGGGAATGGACGATCCTGCGGGAGCACCCGCGCGCCGGAGCGGAGATTGCGGCCCCACTGCTCGCCTGGCTGGCGCCGATGCACCTGGTCATCGAGGAGCACCACGAACGCTGGGACGGGACCGGCTACCCGGCCGGCACGGCCGGGCGCGAGCTCAGCCTCGGCGCCAGGATCGTCCAGGTGGCCGACTCCTTCGAGGTCATGACGGCCGCGCGGTCCTACAAGCGGTCCGTTCGCAAGGACGCGGCATTGCGCGAGCTGGTCCGCTGCGCCGGCACGCAGTTCGACCCCCAGGTCGTCCGGTCGATGGTCGCCATCCCGAGACGCAAGCTGCTGTGGGCGGCCGGCCCGGCCGCCTGGTTGGCCGAGCTCCCCCTGCTCGGACACGGCACGACCACCCTGATCACCACGACCACCGGCCAGTTCACGACCGTGGCGGCGAGCGCCGCACTCGTCGGTGCAGCGACGCTTGGCCCCGCGCCGTCCGCGAGTCCGAGCCGGCCGTCGACCCCCAGCGCCGTCGTCACCCAGCAGCTCGGGCCGGGCGGGACCACCGCGCCCGCCGCCCCGATTCTGCCGAAGACCCAGATCCCGCCGAAGCCCCAGAGCGCCGATGTCACCCGGCGCCACAGCTCGGATGGGACCACGGCGCCCACCGGCCGGCCGCGGCCGCTCGACGTCCCCAGCGCAGCGCCGGCGGCCGAGCGGCCGACCGAGCCCGTCAAGCGGGTACGACGCGGCGTACGCAAGTCCTGGAAGGCCAACCACCCCCACCCGTCGAAGACGCCGCGTCTGCATCGGCAGGCGACCAACCCGGCAGCGCCGAAGGTCACCCGTGCCACCCGCAAGCCGATGCCGTAAGCGATGCGGTACAGGTCCGGCTCAACGGTGCCGAGAGTGCTTTCATGAGCGGTCGCCGATGGGGCGCGCGGCGGGTGCAGGTCGCGGCCGGGGTCGTCGTGTCGACCGTGCTCGCGTACGCCATTGTCCTGCTCGCCCACCCGCTCCCGGCGGACGCGACCGTCGCCGTCGACGACCTCGGGCAGTTGGTCGCCGCGGCCGCCGCCGCGCTGTGCTGCTGGGTCGCCGGCCGGAACACCAGGACGCCGCGGGTCCGCTGGGCGTGGTGGCTGCTGGCCGCCGCAACCGGCGCCTGGGCCGCAGGTGAGGCGAGCTGGAGCTATGACGAGCTGCTGACCGGCCGGGCGGTTCCGTTCCCGTCCCTCGCCGACGCCGGGTTCCTGCTCTTTCCGGTGCTGGCCGCCGCGGCGCTGCTGCTGCTCCCAGCGGGCAAGGATGGCGCTTCGCGATTGCTGGACCTGTTGGACGGTCTGCTCATCGCCGGCTCCCTGCTGGTGCTGACCTGGGCGACCAGCCTCGGCGCGGCCCTGGACGCAGGTGGGGCAACTGAACTGGCCACCGCGCTGTCCCTGGCCTATCCGCTGGGTGACCTGGTGGTCATCACACTGGTCCTGTTGGTCATCGGCCGGGCCACCGGTGGCCGGCGCGTCGTCCTTGGCCTGCTCGCAGCCGGGTTGGTTGCCCTGGCCGCTGCCGACAGCACCTTCGTGTATCTCACCTCGACCGGTTCGTACTCCAGCGGGGACGTCTGCGACCTGGGCTGGGTGGCCGGCTTCGCCCTCGTCGCGCT
>JAYSQK010000395.1:0-3755 GCA_043721555.1 Frankiales bacterium | reverse complement strand
CTGACGCCCTACGTCATTGCCCGCGAGACCGCCGGCGACCGTCCGTCACCGCCGTGGATGGAGGTCATCTCCAGCCAGATGCGGGTGCTCGTGCACGCGCTCCCGGCCCGGCAGGTCATCGACACGCCGGTGCAGGAGCAACTCATCGTCGAGCTGTACAGCAAGTAAGGGGTCGCGGCTGGTGGGTCCGATCCCCGCCGGTCGCTGCCGTACGTCTGTTCCCGCTCGGGCCCGCCACCCGAGCATTCCTCACGGCGTCACATGAAGGTCGCCGTGGACCTGTCCCGAAAGGACACTTCGTGCTTATCGCACAGCGCCCGACCCTCACCGAAGAAGTGGTCAGCGAGTACCGCTCGCGGTTCGTGCTCGAGCCGCTCGAGCCAGGCTTCGGCTACACGCTCGGCAACTCGATCCGCCGCACCCTGCTGTCGTCCATCCCCGGAGCTGCCGTCACGAGCATCCGGATCGACGGCGTCCTGCACGAGTTCACCACCGTGCCGGGCGTCAAGGAGGACGTCACCGACCTGATCCTGAACCTCAAGGAGCTCGTCGTCTCCTCCGAGAGCGACGAGCCGGTCGTCATGTACCTGCGCAAGCAGGGCCCCGGTCCGGTGACCGCCGGGGACATCGCGCCGCCAGCCGGCGTCGAGGTGCACAACCCCGATTTGCACATCGCCACGCTCAACGGCAAGGGCCGGCTCGAGGTCGAGCTCACCGTCGAGCGCGGTCGCGGCTACGTCTCGGCCGTGCAGAACAAGCAGGCTGGCCAGGAGATCGGCCGCATCCCGGTCGACTCCATCTACTCGCCGGTGCTGAAGGTGACCTACAAGGTCGAGGCCACCCGGGTCGAGCAGCGCACCGACTTCGACAAGCTCATCCTGGACGTCGAGACCAAGAACTCGATGACTCCCCGGGACGCCGTCGCGAGCGCCGGCAAGACGCTGGTCGGGCTGTTCGGGCTGGCCCAGGAGCTCAACGAGCAGGCCGAGGGCATCGACATCGGCCCGTCGCCGACCGACGCGGCGCTGGCCGCCGACCTCGCCCTGCCGATCGAGGAGATGGACCTGACGGTCCGGTCCTACAACTGCCTCAAGCGCGAAGGCATCCACTCCGTCGGTGAGCTCGTCTCCCGCTCCGAGGCCGACCTGCTGGACATCCGCAACTTCGGTTCGAAGTCGATCGACGAGGTCAAGGTCAAGCTGCACTCGATGGGCCTCGGCCTCAAGGACAGCCCCCCCGGGTTCGACCCCAGCCAGGTCGTCAGCAGCTTCGGGACCGACGACTTCGCCCCGTTCACCGACGGCGACGACGACGCCGGCTTCGCCGAGACCGAGCAGCTCTAGCCACACCCGGTACGGCGGCGCGAGCTGGCCGTCGTACCGGTGCATGCCGGGCCCCCGCGATCGCGGCGGCGCCCCCACGGGGTCGGATGGTCGACCCCCGCTCTGAGACGGAGAAGGACATGCCTACCCCAAACAAGGGTCCGCGGATGGGCGGAAGCCCGGCGCACGAGCGGCTGATGCTGGCCAACCTCGCGACCCAGCTGTTCGAGCACGGCCGGATCACGACCACCGAGACCAAGGCCAAGCGGCTGCGCCCGTACGCCGAGCGGCTGGTCACCTTCGGCAAGCGCGGCGACCTGCACGCCCGCCGGCAGGTGCTCAAGCAGATCCGCGACAAGAGCGTCGTGCACACGCTGTTCGCCGAGATCGGGCCGCGCTATGAGAACCGGCCCGGCGGCTACACCCGCATCGTCAAGCTCGGACCGCGCAAGGGCGACAACGCCCCGATGGCGATCATCGAGCTGGTCGAGGCGCTGACGGTCTCCCAGCAGGCGGTCGGCGAGGCCGAGCGGGCCCGCGGCACGCGCTTTGCCGCCAGCAAGCCGGTCACCGGGGCGACCCGCGAGTCGGCCGAGCAGCTCGCCGGCGAGTCCGAGACCGCGGCAGCCGTTGCCGCGAGCCCGGTGGTCACCTCCGGGTCCGAGCCGGAGTCCACGGAGTCCACGGTGGACGAGTTGGCGGATGAGATGTCCGCCGCTGCCGAGCCGGAGACGGCTGAGACCGCTGCCGAGCCGCCTCCCGCCGAGACGTCTGCTGCCGAGTCGCCGACTGCTGACACACCCCCCGCCGAGGCGCCTGCTGAGACGCCGGCCGACGAGGCGCCGGCTGCGACCAAGGACGCCGAGTAGCCCACGAGGCACCCGACGAGCCCGTCCTCCCCGCGCGGGAGGGCGGGCTCGCGCCGTTGCTGCTGCGGGTGCGCCTGGACCTGGCGTACGACGGGACAGCCTTCGTCGGCTGGGCCGTGCAGCCGGGCCAGCGCACCGTCCAAGCCGTCCTGGAGGATGCCCTGCGGACGCTCGCCCGGGCCGAGGTCGGCCCGCGGGTGACGGTGGCGGGACGTACCGACGCGGGGGTCCATGCCGTCGGCCAGGTCGCCCACGTCGACCTGCCGGCGGACCGGGCGCGGGACCGGTTGCTGCTGCGCCGGCTCAACGGGCTGCTGCCGCTCGACGTCCGGATCCGGCGTACCTCCCTGGCTCCAGCGGGCTTCGACGCCCGCTACTCGGCGCTGTCCCGGACCTACGCCTACCGGGTTGTCGACGGCCCCGAAGCGGTGGACCCGCTGCGGCGCTTCGACACCTACGTCTGGCCGAGGCCGCTGGACGTCGGCGCGATGCGGGCGGCCTCGACCGGTCTGCTGGGGCTGCACGACTTCGCGGCGTTCTGCAGGCGCCGGGACGGCGCGACCACCCGGCGCGAGCTGCAGCGCCTCGATTGGGAGCGCCACTCCGGCGGCGTCCTGGTGGCGACCGTGCAGGCCGATGCGTTCTGCCGGTCGATGGTGCGCTCGCTGGTCGGGGCGCTGCTCGCCGTCGGTGACGGCCGCCGGCCGGTCGAGTGGCCCGCCTCGCTGCTGGCGCTGCGCAGCCGGGCCGAGCACCTCGACGTCGCCCCGGCGCGTGGCCTGGTGCTGGAGCACATCGCCTACCCCGCAGCCGATCAACTTGCCGCGCGCCAGCTGACCACCCGGGCCGCTCGCGAGTAGTCCCCGGCCACCGGCCCGCTCCCCTCTCCCATGATCCACGGAAGCTCGGGCACCCAGATGATCTTTGCGGACGTTCCCGAGCTTCCGTGGATCACCCGGGGGGTGGGGCGTCGTCCGGGTGCCCCCGCGGGCGGCTGCTGCCGGTGCAGGCAAACGGGTCGCGGCCCGGGACGGCGTACGGGGAGGATGGGCCGGTGGGATACGTGGACGTGCAGCGCCTGGGCTACGTCCTGCCGGACGGGCGGGTGCTGTTCGACGACGTGAGCTTCCGGGTGGGTGACGGGACGAAGACGGCGCTGGTCGGCGCCAACGGCACCGGCAAGACGACCCTGCTGCGGGTGATCGCCGGGGACGCCGTGCCCAGCAGCGGCGGGGTGGCGCAAGCTGGTGGGCTGGGCGTCATGCGGCAGTTCATCGGCTCGATCCGCGATGACAGCGAGGTGCACCAGCTGCTGCTGGACCTGTCCGCTCCCCAATTGCGCGCTGCGGGCCAGGCGCTCGAGGCCGCTGAGCTCGCGATGATGGAGCGCGACGACGAGCAGACCCAGTTGCGCTACGCGCATGCCCTGGTCGACTGGGGCGATGCCGGTGGGTACGACGCGGAGGTGCTGTGGGACGTCTGCACGACCGCGGCCCTGGGGGTGGCCTACGACGCCTGCCGGTACCGCCTGCTGTCGACGTTGTCCGGTGGGGAGCAGAAGCGC
>JAYSQK010000394.1:0-1766 GCA_043721555.1 Frankiales bacterium | reverse complement strand
TCGCTTGTCCGCGCACAGGTTGATGACACCGTTGGAGATGACGACGTCAGCCCAGCCGGTCTGGACCGGCAGGTCCTCGGCGTAGCCCGGACGGAACTCGACCTGGTCGGCACCGATGGCAGTCGCGTTGCTGCGTGCTTTGGTGAGCATCTCGTCGGTCATGTCGATGCCGACGACGCGGCCCCCGGCGCCGACGTACGACGCTGCGACAAAGGAGTCCAGGCCGGCGCCCGATCCCACGTCGACGACCATTTCGCCGGGCTGGATAATGCGCAGTGAAAACGGATTACCGACGCCGGCGAAGGACTCCACGGCGGCGTCCGGCAGCGCATCCACGACTGCAGCCGGGTAGCCCAGCCGGGCCGCCAGGGGGCGGCCGGTGTGGAAATGGTGCTCCCCGGCCGGATCGGTCGCCACCTCGCGGTATTTCGCCCGGACCTCGTCACGAAGTCGGTCGACGTCCACCAGCAGGTCCGTCGTGTTCTCACTCATGGGTTCCTCCCTGGGTGGATGCGTCCGGGGCATGCGTTTCGTACATCCGGACAGCAACAGCTAGCCCGGACAGCGCGGTGATGACGGCGACGCTCCAGACGGCGGTGCGGATGCCGAAGCCGTCGGCGAGGACGCCGGCCAGGATCGCGCCGACGGCGAATCCGCTGTCTCGCCACAGCCGGTAGATGCCGACCGACCTGGCCCGCCAGGCCGGGTGGGCGACGTCGCCGATGGTCGCCAGCAGGGTCGGGTAGACCATCGCTGTGCCGGCGCCGAGCAGGACGGCAGCCACCGCCCAGAGCGTGAAGGTGTGTGCCGCAGCGACTCCGGCCAGGGCGAGGCCCTGCAGCAGCATTCCCGCGACGATGAGTCGCTTGCGGCCCCACCGGTCGGACAGGGCGCCGGTGGCGAGCTGGCCCAGGCCCCAGACCGCGGGGTAGAGCGCGGCGAGCACCCCGATTCGAGCGATGGACAGTCCGGCGCCGGCGAACAGCACCGGGAACAGCCCCCAGGCGAGCCCGTCGTTGAGGTTGTTGACCAGCCCGGCCTGGCTGGCCGAGGACAGGGCCGGTTCGTGGAAGCTGGTCTGGGTGAAGACCTGCCGCTTGCTGAGCTGTGCGTGCAGGTGCGCGTGCCGTCCGTCTGCCCGCCCGCTGTGTTGCGTCGCCTCGAGCCGGGCGTAGTCACGGGTCTCGCGTACGGCGAGCGTCGATAGGCCCAGGCCGAGGGCGGCGAAGGCCAGCCCGAGCAGGAACGGCGCGGGGCGCAGCCCGTAGGCGTCGGCGAGGTAGCCGGTGACCAGCGCGGTCGCGGCCAGCGCGGCGTAGCCGGCCGCCTCGTTCAAGCCCATGGCCGTTCCCCGGCGGGCCGGTCCGACCAGGTCGATCTTCATGATCACGGTGGTGGACCAGGTCAGGCCCTGGCTGATGCCCAGCAGCACGTTCGCCGCGACGACCCAGCCCCAGGACGGGGCCCAGATGAGCAGCAGTGGCACCGGCACCGCGACCAACCAGCCGGCGACGAGCACCGGCTTGCGGCCGAACCGGTCCGACCAGGCACCCGCGAGGTAGTTGGTCGCGGCCTTGGCCAGACCGAAGGCGACGATGTAGGTGAGCGCCGCGGTGTAGGCCCGCAGCCCGAACTCGCGCTGGGCCAGCAATGGGAGCACCGTTCGCTCCTGGCCGAGCATGCCGCCGACCAGGGCGTTGACGGCAACCAGCAGGGTGAACTGCGCGGCGTTGTGCCGCAGCCCCAACTGCATCGGCGTAGCGGTG
>JAYSQK010000393.1:0-9280 GCA_043721555.1 Frankiales bacterium | reverse complement strand
TCGAGCCGGTGTCGACCAGCGCGGTGGCCATGATGGTCAAGGAGCCGCCCTCCTCGATGTTGCGCGCGGCGCCGAAGAAGCGCTTCGGCCGCTGCAGCGCGTTGCTGTCGACGCCGCCCGACAGCACCTTGCCCGACGGCGGGATCACCGTGTTGTAGGCGCGCGCCAGGCGCGTGATCGAGTCGAGCAGGATGAGCACGTCCTTCTTGTGCTCGACGAGACGCTTCGCCTTCTCGATCACCATCTCGGCGACCTGGACGTGGCGCTGCGCCGGCTCGTCGAAGGTAGACGAGATCACCTCGCCCTGAACCGACCGCTGCATGTCGGTGACTTCCTCGGGGCGCTCGTCAATCAGCAGCACCATCAGGTAGACCTCGGGATGGTTCTTCGCCACCGACTGCGCGATGCTCTGCAGCAGCATCGTCTTGCCGGTGCGCGGCGGCGCGACGATCAGGCCGCGCTGTCCTTTCCCGATCGGCGTCCACAGATCCATGATGCGCGACGACACGCTGTCGGGCGTCTCGAGCGTGAGCCGCTCCTGCGGGTAGAGCGGCGTGAGCTTGGTGAAGTCCGGGCGCTTGAACGCCTCGGCCGGGTCCAGGCCATTGATGGAGTCCAGCCGGACGAGGTTGTTGAACTTGTCCTTGCGCTCGCCCTCGCGCTGCTGGCGGACCGCCCCGGTCACCGCGTCACCGCGGCGCAGGCCGTACTTGCGGACCTGCTGGAGGGAGACGTACACGTCACTCGGACCGGTGAGATAGCCGGACGTCCGGATGAAGCCGTAGTTGTCCAGGATGTCGAGGATGCCGCCGACCGGGATGAGGACGTCGTCCTCGCTGATCACGGTGTCGGGGTCGCCGCCGAACCGCTCACCACCGGTGCGGGCGTTGCGGTTGCGGTTGCGACCGCGTTCGCGGAACCGGCCCCGGCGGTTGCTGCCGAACTCGTCCTCGTCGTCGCGCCGCGGTGCGGGCTCGGCGCTCTGACCCTGCCGGGCCGGCCGGTCCTGGCGATCGCGAGCCGGCACGTCGCCGCCCTCGCGGGAGCTCTGGCCTTCGCGGGGCGCCTGGCCCTCGCGGGGCGCCTGGCCTTCGCGGGGGGCGCGCGGCTCGCGAACCGGTCGGTCACCGGCTGGCGCGTCGCTGTCGCCCTGCTGGGCGGCGCGCTCGGCCCGGCGGGCCTCGCGCTCCAGGAACCGCTCCCGACCGCGATCGACGCGCTCGGTCGGTCCGCCGTCCTCAGCAGCGCCGTCCTCCGCCGAGTCGGTCGCCGGGCCGGTGGCCTCCTGCGTCGCGGCGGGCGGCTCATCAGCGGTGGACTGATCGGCCTTCGCCGCCTCGGCCCGGGAGGTGCGGGCCGGTCGGCTGGCAACGGTGCCACCGGACGCGGCGTCGCCGGTCACAGCGGGGGGCTCGGCGGAAGCCGTGCCGTTCGACGCGGGGGCAGCGCTGCCCTGCCGCTCCTGGATGGCCTCGATCAGCTGGCTCTTGCGCATGCGCGCCAGGCCGCTGATGCCGAGGTCGCCGGCGAGCGACTGCAGTTCGGGCAGCACGAGCGAGGCGAGCCCGCCGCCCGAGGTGGCCCGACGTCGAGCCCGTGGGGCCGCGGCGGGGGCGTCCTGTGCCGGCGCGTCGGACGCGGACAGCAGGTCGGTGGTGTCGGTCAAGGAGGGTCCTCCCGGTGGGCCGTCGTACCACGGACGCGGTACGACGGACAGGGGTGCGCCGGCCGGAGCCGGTGGGCCTCGGCGCGCGTGGCGCGCGTCGAGGTGTCTAGGGGTGTCGCCCGCGCTCGGGTCTCGCACGCTCGGGGCGGCGCGACCGGCGCGGTGCCGTTGCTCGCGATGAAGCCGTCACGGTGCCTCGCGCCGGGTGGCCCGACGGGCAGGGAGCGGGCTCGGGCAGCGACACCATGATCGGAGGCTGCCCCGCAGCGAGCACCGGCCCCACATGGGGCGACTGGTGCACGCACAGCGTAACCACCCGCCGCCGGATCGGGCAACACCGGTACCCCGCGGCGTGTCCCCGCCCCCCCTTTCTCGCCGATCATGGACAGAGTGCGGTCGCGGCACGCTCAGCAGCGCAGCACAAACTCCATGATCGGCGGGGGCGGCGGGGGCGGCGCTGGTCAGTGCAGGGGCAGGACCGAGGCGCCGCCGGCCTCGACGGGCAGCCGCAGCACGGTCCAGCCGCGGGCATCGCGGGCCAGCACCGCCTGGGCGGTCGCGACCGTCGCGAGGGCGAGCACGGTCGGGCCTGCGCCGCTGATGACGGCGGGGATGCCGGCCGACCGCAGCTCCTCGACGAGCGCGGCCGAGCGGGCCATCGCACCCGCCCGGTAGGCCTGGTGCAGGCGGTCCTCGGTCGCGGCGAGCAGCAGCGTCGGCGTGGTCGTCATCGCGAGCGACAGCAGGGCCGCCCGCGCACTGTTGGCCGCGGCGTCGCCGTGTGGCACGGAGGCGGGCAGCAGCCCCCGCACCTTCTTGGTCGAGGCGCGCGTCGCGGGGACGAACGCGATCGGGACGATGTCGGGGTGCACGTCGGCGCGATGGACATGCACCCCGGCAAGGTCGGACCAGGCC
This sequence comes from Frankiales bacterium, assembly GCA_043721555.1. Taxonomy (GTDB): domain Bacteria; phylum Actinomycetota; class Actinomycetes; order Mycobacteriales; family SCTD01; genus JAYSQK01. The sequence continues at coordinate 6,699 of JAYSQK010000393.1, read as the reverse complement.
AGCGTGAGCCCCCCGCGCAGGCACGCAGCCACGTTGTCGGGATGCCCCTCCAGCCGGGTCGCGAGGTCGAGGGCGGCGTCGTCGCCGAGGCGCTGGTCACCACCGAGCACCAGCGCCCGGGCGGCCAGCACGGCAGCGACGATCGCCGCCGAGGACGAACCGAGGCCGCGGGACTGCGGGATCCGGTTGGCGCAGACCACCTCGATCCCCCGGGGCTGACCCCCGAGCTCGTCGAAGCTCGCCCGAAGCGCCTTGACGACGAGATGGCGCTTGTCACGGGGCAGGTCGTCCGCGCCCTCCCCCGCGACGTCGACGTGCACGCCGCTGTCGGCGACCCGGACCACCACCTCGTCGTACAGGCCGAGGGCGAGACCGGCGCAGTCGAACGCCGGGCCGAGATTGGCGCTGGTCGCGGGGACGCGGACGCGCACCGGGGCGGCGCGGAAGGACGGCACGCCGCTAGACCAGCCCGAGCGCCTGCGCCGCGGCCTGCGCCGTCGCGGCGACCGTCACCGGCTTCGGCGCGCCGGCGATCGCCCAGTCGGGGTCCTTCAGACCATTGCCGGTGACCGTGCAGACGACCCGCTGGCCGGTGCCGATCAGGCCCTGCGCATGCGCCTGCAGGAGCCCGGCGACGCTCGCCGCGGACGCCGGCTCGACGAACACCCCTTCCCGGGTCGCGAGCAGCTTGTAGGCGGCCAGGATCTGCCGGTCGGTGACAGCCTGGATGTCGCCGCCGCTCTCGGTCTTGGCGGCCAGTGCCTGCTGCCAGGAGGCCGGGTTGCCGATCCTGATCGCGGTCGCAATCGTCTGTGGGGCAAGCACTCTCGTGCCGGTCACGATCGGCGCGGCGCCGGCGGCCTGGAAGCCGAGCATCCGGGGGGTCGAGGTGGTGACCCCGTCCGCGGCGTACTCGGTGTAGCCCTTCCAGTACGCCGTGATGTTGCCTGCGTTGCCGACCGGCAGGCAATGCACGTCGGGGGCGTTGCCGAGCACGTCGCACACCTCGAACGCGGCCGTCTTCTGGCCCTCGATGCGGTCGGGGTTGACCGAGTTGACCAGCGTCACCGGATAGTCGTCGGACAGCGCCCGGCACAGATCGAGGCAGTCGTCGAAGTTGCCCTGCACCTGCAGTAGCCGGGCGCCGTGCACCAGGGCCTGCGCCAACTTGCCCAGGGCGATCTTGCCGTCGGGGACGAGCACGGCACAGGTGAGGCCGCCCTTGGCGGCGTACGCCGCGGCAGAGGCGCTCGTGTTGCCCGTGCTGGCGCAGATGACGGCCTTGCTGCCGGCCTCGACGGCCTTGCTGATGGCCATCGTCATGCCACGGTCCTTGAACGACCCGGTGGGATTGGCGCCCTCGACCTTGAGCCAGACCTGGGCCCCGACGAGGTCGGACAGGTAGCAGGCGTAGACGAGCGGGGTAGCGCCCTCCTGCAGGGTCACCACCGGCGTGCTGTCGCTGACGGGCAGCCGGTCTCGGTATTCGGCGATGAGACCGCGCCACCCGGCGCGGGCGAGCACCGGTGCGATCACGGGCGGGACCGGATGGGTCATGTCGCCTCCACTCTCATCACCGAGGCCACGGCCCGGACCACGTCGAGGCCGCGCAATTCCTCGACGACCGCTTGGAGCGCGGCATCGGTGGCGACGTGGGTGACGACGACCAGCGACGCGTCGTCGCCGTGGCCCTCCTGCCGGACCGTACGGATCGACACGTCGTGGGTCGAGAAGGTGTTGGCGACCGCGGCGAGCACGCCCGCCTTGTCGGCCACGTCGAGGCTGATGTGGTAGCGGGTAACCACCTCGCCCATCGACCTGACCCGCAGGTCGGCGTAGGCCGACTCCCCCGCGCCGCGGGCACCGGACAGGGTGTTGCGGGCGACCGCGACCAGGTCGCCGAGCACCGCGCTGGCCGTCGGCGAGCCGCCAGCGCCGCGGCCGTAGAACATCAGCTGCCCGGCCGAGTCTGCCTCGACGAAGACCGCGTTGTAGGCCTCGCGGACGCTGGCGAGCGGATGACTGCGCGGGATCATCGCGGGGTGCACGCGCACGCCGACGCCGGCGCCGTCCCGCTCGGCGATGGCCAGCAGCTTCACGACGCACCCCATCGCCTTGGCGCTCGCGATGTCTGCGGCCGTCACCTCACTGATGCCCTCGCGGTGCACGTCGGCGGCGACGACCCGGGTGTGGAAGGCGAGCCCCGCGAGGATCGCCGCCTTGGCGGCCGCGTCGAAGCCCTCGATGTCGGCGGTCGGATCAGCCTCTGCGTAGCCCAGCGCGGTCGCCTCGTCGAGGGCCTCACCGAAGCCCATGCCGACCTCGTCCATCCGGGTCAGGATGTAGTTGGTGGTGCCGTTGACGATCCCCATCACCCGGCGGACGTTGTCCCCGGCGATCGACTCGCGCAGCGGCCGCAGGATCGGGATCGCCCCGGCGACACTGGCCTCGTAGTAGAGGTCGGCGCCGCCCCGCTCGGCCGCGGTGTAGAGCGTGGCGCCGTCCTCGGCCAGCAGCGCCTTGTTGGCGGTCACGACCCCCTTGCCGGCGCGCAACGCCGACAGGATCCAGGACCGCGCCGGTTCGATGCCACCGACCACCTCGACGACCAGGTCGACGTCCGTGCGCGCCACCAGACCGGCTGCGTCGGTGGTGAACAACGCCTCGTCGACCGGGAGGTCACGGGCCTTGCCGAGCCGGCGTACGGCGATGCCGGCCAGCTCGAGCGGCGCGCCGACCCGGGCGGCCAGGTCGTCGGCGTTGCTCGACAGCAACCGGACCACCTCGGACCCGACGGTCCCGCAACCCAGCAGGGCGACCCGCAGCGGGGCGCCCATCAGATGACCTGCACGGGATCGTGGACGGTGCTGGTGCAGCACGTGCAGGTGCGGCCCGCCGGTCGTTGGGAGCGCGCAACTGCACGGGCCCGGCGCACGCCGAACCCGACCAGGACTGCCACCGCCCCGGCGTACGCCGCGACAGGGCCGGGCCCGAAGGAGGCGACGACCAGGCCCAGGGCGAACAGCACCCCGGCGGCGGCCAGCAGGAACAGGCGCTGCAGCAGCGGGGTCATCCGACGTCCAGGGCGAGCAGGTCGTCCTCGGTCTCGCGGCGGACCAGCACCCTCGCCACCCCGTCCCTGACGGCGACGACCGGTGGCCGCGGCACGTGGTTGTAGTTGCTGGCCATCGAGCGGTGGTAGGCGCCGCTGGCCGGCACGGCGACGAGGTCACCGGGGACGAGATCGCCCGGCAGCGGCACGTCGTGGACGACGATGTCACCGCTCTCGCAGTGCTTGCCGCACAGCGTGACGTTGCGCGGCTCGGCGCTGCTCGTGCGGCTGGCCAGGACCGCGGTGTAGCGGGCGTCGTACAGCGCGGTCCGGATGTTGTCGCTCATGCCTCCGTCGACGCTGACGTAGGTGCGCAGGCCGGGTAGCTCCTTGACGGTGCCGACCTCGTAGAGGGTGACGGTCGTCGGGCCGACCACCGCCCGACCGGGCTCGACGACGACCCGCGGGACGGCGAGACCCGCTGCGGCGCACTCTTTCTCGACGATCGCCCGCAGCCCGGCCGCATGGTCGGCGGTGCTCATCGGGTCGTCCGCCGCGGTGTAGGCGATGCCGTGACCGCCGCCGAGATCGAGCTCGGGCAGCTCCAGGCCGTGCTCGTCGCGGACCGCCGCCAGGAGCCCGACCATCCGGTGCGCGGCGAGCGAGAAGCCGTGGGTGTCGAAGATGTGGCTGCCGATGTGGCAGTGGATCCCGGTCAGCTCGAGGTCCGGCAGGCCCAGCACCCGGCGGATGGCCTCGGCGGCCGTGCCGCTGGCGAGGGAGAAGCCGAACTTCTGGTCCTCCTGGCCGGTCTGGACGTATTCGTGGGTGTGCGCCTCGACGCCAGGCGTGACCCGGATGTAGACCCGCTGCCGTACACCGGCCCGCCCGGCGACCGCTGCGAGCCGGACGATCTCCTCGAAGGAGTCGAGCACCACCGTTCGGACGCCGGCCGCGACGCCCCGCTCGAGCTCAGCCACCGACTTGTTGTTGCCGTGGAACCACAGCCGGTCCGGCGGGAAGCCGGCCGCCAGCGCCACCGCCAGCTCGCCGCCGGTGCAGACGTCCAGGCCTAAGCCCTCCTCGGCGACGATCCGGACGACCGCTTTGGACAGGAACGCCTTGCCGGCGTAGGCGACGTCGCCACCGGACGGCCAGCCGTCGAAGGCCTGGCGCCAGGCGCGGCAGCGGGCCCGCAGGTCGTCCTCGTCGAGCACCAGCACAGGCGTGCCGAATTCGGCCGCGAGGTCACGCACATCGACCCCACCGAGCTGCAGGGCGCCGTCGGCGCCGCGGACGGCCGTGCTGGGCCAGACCCCCGGCACGAGGTCGGTGAGCAGGCTGGTCACATCCGCTCCGGGGCGGTGACGCCGAGCAGCGCCAGGCCGTTCTCGAGCACGATCCGGGTCGCCCGCCACAGCAGCAGCCGGGGCGCGGTCGTCGCGGCGACCGGCTCGTCGCCGCGCGGCAACACCTGGCACTCGTCCCAGAACCGCTGGGCCGCCTTGGCCACCTGCTCCTCGAGATAGCGGGCGACCCGGTGCGGCTCGCGCAGCTCCGCGGCGGTCGCGACGACCTGCGGGAACGCCGCAAGGGCCAGCAACAGCTCGGCCTCGCGCGGGTGGCTGAGCAACACCAGGTCGACCGAGGTGGGATCGGGCTCGGCGACGCCCAGCTCGGCGGCGTGCCGAAGGACCGAGGCGGCCCGCGTCGCGGCGTACTGCACGTAGAAGACCGGGTTGTCGCTCGTACGCCGGGCCCACAGGTCGAGGTCGATGTCGAGCTGGCTGTCCGCGCTGGAGCGGGCCAGGGCGTAGCGGGCGGCGTCGACGCCGATCGCCTCGACCAGATCCTCGAGGCTGATGACGGTGCCGGCCCGCTTGCTCATCTTGAGCGGCTCACCGTCTCGCACCAGGTTGACGAGCTGACCGATCAAGATCTCCAGGTTGACCCCTGGCACGTCGCCGAAGGCAGCGCACATGGCCATCAACCGGCCGACATAGCCGTGGTGGTCGGCGCCGAGCATGATGATCACCCGGTCGAAACCACGCTCGCGCTTGTCGAGGTAGTAGGCGAGATCGCCGCTGATGTAGGCCGGCTCCCCATCGCTTTTGATGACGACCCGGTCCTTGTCGTCGCCGAAGTCGGTGGTGCGCAGCCAGCGCGCGCCGTCCTTGTCATACATCCGGCCGGCCGCGTCGAGCCGCCGCACGGCCCGCTCGACCGCACCGGTCTCGTGCAGGTGGTTCTCGTGGAAGTAGACGTCGAAGTCGACCCCGAACTCGTGCAGCGAGGTCTTGATCTCGTCGAACATCAGCTGCACGCCGTGCGCCCGGAACACCTCCTGCGGGTCGTCCTGCTCCAGCGCGTCGGGCGCCAGTGCGAGCACCCGCTGGACGATCTCGGCGATGTAGTCGCCGCCGTAGCCGTCCTCCGGCGCCGGCTCGCGGTTGGCCGCAGCCAGCAGCGACCGGGCGAAGCGGTCGATCTGCGCCCCGTGATCGTTGAAGTAGTACTCGCGGGTGACCTTGGCCCCGCTCGCCTCGAGCAGCCGGGCGAGCGCGTCACCGACGGCTGCCCAACGCACCCCACCGATGTGCAGCGGCCCGGTCGGGTTGGCGCTGACGAACTCCAGGTTGACGTGCTGTCCTACCGCCGCGTCGTTCCTGCCGTACGCCGCACCGGCGGCCACCACCTGCACCGCGACCTGGCCGAGGGCGTCCTGCGACAGCCGGATGTTGAGGAAGCCGGGCCCGGCCACCTCGACGCTCGCGATGCCATCCGCCAGCCGAAGTCGGGCGGCGACAAGCTCAGCGACCGCACGCGGCTGGACGCCGGCCGCCTTGGCGAGCATCAGCGCGACGTTGGTCGCGTAGTCGCCGTGCTCTTTGACCTTGGGCCGCTCGACCACGACGTCGTCGGGCACGACGACGGCCAACTCGTCGTTGTCGACGCAGGCGGCCACCGCCGCGCGGACCGCGCGGCGCAGGTCGGCGGGAGTCATTGGTCGAGGTTATCGCGGCGCCGCGACCTACTATCTGCAATGGGACTGCCCGACGCAGGCCCACCACGCTCACGGACGGACGGACCGAGATGGCCCAGCGCACCCAACCCCAACAGCCCTCCGGCACCGGCCGAACGATCGGCGGCCGGACCAGCGGGCCGCGCGGGCGCAAGCCAGCTCCGGTCAAGAAGCCGTTCCCGGTCGCCCTCGTGCTCGGCAGCGTCGCGCTCGCCGCGGTGCTGATCGGCGTCATCGTCTTCGCCGTCATCAACCAGGGCTCCGGCGCCAAGGGCACCCTGGCCCAGGCCGACAAGCTCAACGGGCTCGTCAAGAGCGACACGGCGAAGCTCAAGTCCGCGCACGTGACCGGTGCCGTCAGCTATCCCGGCCAGGCCAGCGAACCGCCGGTCGGCGGCAACCACAACGCCGTGCCCGAGTCCTGCGCGGTCTACAGCCAGCAGATCCCGAACGAGCACGCGGTGCACTCGATGGAGCACGGCGCGGCGTGGGTGACCTACCGCCCCGACCTCCCGGTCTCGCAGCTCTTGACGTTGAAGGGCGAGGTGAATGGCAATCCCTACCGCCTGATGAGCCCCTACCCGGGCTTGAAGAGCGCGATCAGCCTGCAGGCCTGGGGTCGCCA
>JAYSQK010000392.1:0-5340 GCA_043721555.1 Frankiales bacterium | reverse complement strand
AGCTCGCCCAACGACAGCTCGGTCATGATCGGACCTGCCGCGCTGCTGGGGTGGTGGTCGTCCCGTCGTACTCGCTCACGTCTGGCCTCTCGGTGCTGTCGGCAGGGTCGCTCGGGCAGTACCCGACTGGAGCGCTGTCACCCGTCGTGATCGCGTCACGCCGGCGACTCGGTCGCCTTCATCCGGTCGTTGATGGCGTTGACCACGGTGGGGTCGGCCAGCGTCGTGACGTCGCCGAGCTCGCGGCGCTCGGCGATGTCGACGAGCAGCCGCCGCATGATCTTGCCGGAGCGGGTCTTGGGCAGCTCCGGGCTGATCACGATCTGCCTCGGCTTGGCGATCGGTCCGATCTCCTTCGCCACGTGGTTGCGCAGCTCCTGGATGAAGGCGTCGCCGCCGGACACGTCATCGGCGACGTTGCCCTTGACGGTGACGAACGCCACGATCGCCTGGCCGGTCGTGGGATCGGCGGCGCCGACCACGGCGGCCTCGGCCACGCTCGGATGGCTGACCAGCGCGCTCTCGACCTCGGTCGTGCTGATCCGGTGGCCGGAGATGTTCATCACGTCGTCGACCCGGCCGAGTAGCCACAGCACGTGCTCGTCGTCCCATTTGGCGCCGTCCCCGGCGAAGTAGCGGCCGGTGAAGCGGCTCCAGTAGGTCTCGCGGTAGCGCGCCTCGTCGTTCCAGATCCCGCGCAGCATCGACGGCCACGGCTCGTCGAGGGTGAGGAAACCGGCTGAGGTCGGTGTGCCGTCGCCGTCCACGACGTCGATCGAGATGCCCGGCAGCGGACCCATCGCGCTCCCGGGCTTGCAGGAGGTCACCCCCGGCAGGGGGGCAATCATCATGGCGCCCGTCTCGGTCTGCCACCAGGTGTCCACGATCGGGCAGCGGCCACCGCCGATGACCTCGCGGTACCACATCCAGGCCTCGGGGTTGATCGGCTCACCGACGCTGCCGAGCACCCGAAGGCTCGACAGGTCGTGCGCCTTGGGCAGCTCGTCGCCCCATTTCATGAAGGTGCGGATCGCGGTCGGCGCGGTGTACAGGATCGAGACACCGAGCTCGGCCACGATCGACCACCAGCGGTCCTTGCCCCCCGCGTCGGGGGTGCCCTCGTAGAGCACGCTGGTCGCGGCGTTGGCGAGCGGCCCGTACACGGCGTACGAGTGACCGGTGACCCAACCGATGTCGGCGGTGCACCAGTAGATGTCGGTCTCGGGCTTGAGATCGAAGACCGCCCAGTGCGTCCAGGCGGCCTGGGTGAGGTAGCCGCCGGTGGTGTGCAGGATCCCCTTCGGTTTGCCGGTCGTGCCGCTCGTGTAGAGCAGGAACAGCGGGTGCTCGGCGTCGAAGGCCTGCGCCTCGTGCTGGTCGCTCTGGCGTCCCACGAGCTCGGTCCAGCGGACGTCCTTATCGGTCCAGGCGACGTCCTGACCGGTGCGCTCGACGACCACGACGTGCTCGACCCCGCTGCAGCGGGCGACGGCGTCGTCGACTGCGGGTTTGAGCGCGCTGGGGGAGCCCCGCCGGTAGCCGCCGTCGGAGGTGATGATCACCTTGGCGTCCGCGTCGGTGATCCGGTCCACCAGCGCCTGGGCGCTGAAGCCGCCGAAGACGACTGAGTGCGGCGCCCCGATCCGGGCGCAGGCGAGCATCGCGAAGACCGCCTCGGGGATCATCGGCAGGTAGATCATCACCCGGTCGCCGGCCTGGACACCGAGCTCGACGAGGCCGTTGGCCGCCCGGCAGACCTCGCGCTGCAACTCGGCGTAGGTGATCGTCCGGCGGTCCTCGGTCGGCTCGCCGACCCAGTGGTAGGCCACCCGGTCGCCGAGGCCGGCCGCGACGTGCCGGTCGACGCAGTTGACCGCGACGTTGAGCGTGCCGCCGCCGAACCAGGTGGCGAACGGCGGCTGCCAGTCCAGGACCTCGGTCCAGGGCGTCACCCAGTCGAGCCGGCCGGCCTGCTCGGCCCAGAACGCCAGCCGGTCCTTGCCGGCGTGGGTGTAGGCGTCCGCTGTCACGTTGGCCGCAGCTGCCAGCTCGGCCGGCGGTTCGAACCGGCGGGATTCGCTCGACAGTGCGGACAGCGACGTCTCGGTCACGGCTGGGCTCCTTCTGGGTCAGGTCACATGACCCTCCTGCACCGGACAGGCCTGGGCAAGGGGTCGGCCACAGTCCGCTCGGGCGCCGCCTACCCTCGACGGCTGTGACCGATCCCTTCGCTGCCCTGCTCGACCTCCCCGGGGTGGCCGACGCCGTGACGGCCTCGCGCGAGGCGGTGGATGGCCTGCTGGGCCACCGCGTGTTGCGCCGGCGCTCCGCCGAGGTCACGGCCGAGTCCGCGTTGCGCGGGGCCCGCGCCTCAGCCGAACTCGAAGGTTGGGGCATCGAGCTCGAGCGCCTCCGCGGCCAGCTGATGGGTGGCGGCAGCATCCAACTCGCCAGCCGGGACGAGCGCGGCTCGCAGCTGGTGGCCAACGCGGTCCGGCTGCACGCCGACCTCGGTTCGGTGCTGTCGTCCTGGTCCAGATCGCCCAAGCAGGCGCTCGCCCGGCTGCACCTGCTGGCCGCGGCCGACCTGGGCCTGCCGCCCGACGCCCTCGGCCGCCCCCGGACGACCGACATGGCGTACGACGATCCGCTGGCGCTCGGTCCGGCGCCCGACCCGCTCGAGGTGTCGGCCCGCCTGGACGGCCTGGCCCGGCTGCTCCTCGCGCCAACCGCGGCGCCGGCCGTCGTGACCGCCGCGATCGTGCACGGTGAGCTGCTCGCGCTGCGCGCCTTCGGCTCGGCCGACGGGCTCGTCGCCCGCGCCGCCGCCCGGCTCGTGCTCATCGACCGAGGGCTCGACCCCAAGGCCGTGTCGGCCCCCGAGGTCGGCCACGTCGAGTTGGACCATGCCGCGCTCGGGCACGCGCACGCGCAGGCTTCCGGCGGGCTGGGCTACGCCGAGGCCGCCCGCGGCTACGTGACCGGTGGGCCGGCGGGGGTCGCCGGCTGGCTGGTGCACTGCGCGCAGGCCACCGGGCTCGGGGCCCGCGAGGGGCTGGCCGTCTGCGAGGCGCTGCTGCGTGGCGCTGCCTGAGCCTGGCCCTCGGGTGCCGCCGGGGCTGGCTGGACGACGGAACGGCGCCCCACCAGCAGGTGGAGCGCCGTCGCCATGCACGGTGCTCGAGGTACCAATGCGTGCAGTTGTGTCGTCGTACCGGGTCCGGTGATCCCTTTCGTGAGAGCGATGGACCCGCTCGACGTGCCTCACGCGGCAGGTCGCACGTGGGTGCTCGAGCGTCGTGCACGGACCGCCGTCGGAGGGAGCAAGTCCACCCGCGGGCGGTGGCCCGTGCTGTCCACCCTGCGCCTGACCGGCACCGCTGTCAAGGCCTGGAAGTGACCTGCGCCACACGTCGGGTGAGCCACCAGCTGAGCCCCAGCGCGCCGACGGCCACCGCTGCCCCGGCGTACGCCATGGGAGGGCCCGGAGGGGAGGGCACCCGAGCGCGCATCCGAACGGGTCGGGTGAAGACCCGAACCGGCCAGCCGCGTTCGAGCGCGATCTTGCGCAGCGCCTTGTCGGGATTGACCGCGACCGGGTGGCCGACGAGCTCCAGCATGGGCAGGTCGGTCACCGAGTCGCTGTAGGCGTAGCACGCGGCGAGGTCGAGCCCCTGGGTCGTGGCCAGCTCCCGGATCGCCACCGCTTTGCCCTCGCCGTAGGCGTAGAAGGCGATGTCGCCGGTATAGACGCCGTCCTCAACGACCATCTGAGTCGCCACCACCCGGTCGACCCCGAGCATCTCGCCGATCGGGCCGACGACCTCCTCGCCCGAGCTGCTCACGATCACCACCTCCCGGCCGGCGGCGTGGTGCTCTTCGAACAGTGCCACCGCCTCGAGGTAGACCAGCGGATCGATGAGCTCATGCAGCGTCTCGGCGACGATGTCGTGGACCTGCTGGACCGGCCAGCCGGCGCACAACGCTTTGAGGTAGTCGCGCATCCGGTCCATCGAGTCCTCGTCGGCGCCCTGGAGGAGGTAGACGAATTGGGCGAAGGAGCTCTTCAGGACCGCCCGGCGGTTGACGAGCCCGCCCTTGTAGAACGGCTTGCCGAACGCCAGCGTGCTGCTCTTGGCGATGACGGTCTTGTCGAGGTCGAAGAAGGCGGCGGCAGGCACGGGGCCGAGGATAGGTGCGTCCACTCGGCGTCGTGGCCGGTCGGAGTTGCCCGGGGTGACCTCGAGCCAACCGGGCGCGTCGGTGAGGTCGGCTGCTGACCCCACCTCGAAGTTGATCTTTGCGCGGGTGCTGAGCTGAGGGGCGCTCGTCGGTGCACAAAGATCATCGGGCTGGGCCTGGCCAGCCGCAACCGACGAGGCAGGCTCGGACCTCTCACCTGTCCGGGTCCGGGCCGGTAGCGCTGGCTGGTCCCTTCGCGGCCGGCAGCGACCACAACAACAGGGAAGCAGAGCTCTTCGCGCTTTACATCGTCGGCGGTGAGCGTGGGCCGCCCAGACACTGCTCCGCTTCCCTGCTGTTGTCGTCGTGAAGCCGCAGTAGGCCTCGGTCAAGTCGGTTGCTGAGCCCACCTCGAAGTTGATCTTTGCGCAGGTGCTGAGCGTGTGGTGGCCCCTCGGCGCACAAAGATCACCAGGCGGCGGTGAGCGTGCGCCGCCCGGACAGCGCCCGCTTCTCTGCTGTTGTGGTCGTGAAGCCGCGGCGCGCGCGTCGGCCGGGCCGGCTGCTGAGCCCACCTCGAAGTTGATCTTTGCGCGAGTGCTGAGCCTGTGGCAGCCCCTCGGCGCACAAAGATCACCAGGCTGGGCCGGACCAACCTCAAACCGACCAGGCAGGCCCGCACTCCTCACCTGGCCGGGCCCAGGCAGCCTCGTTGTCCACAGGTCGCGGGACTGTACACAGGTCGCGGGACTGTCCACAGGTTGCCGGCGGCTCCGGCACGCAGGCCCGTTGCGGCGCAGGCTCGTCGGGCGCCAGCACCGGCGCCCGAGCCTTCCGGAGCCGCCAGATGCCAACCGACCGCCCGCTGCTCGTCACTGCCGACGCCGACGTCCTGGACGATCTGCTGCGGCTGGCCGCGACGGCCGGCGTCGAGCTCGAGGTCGCTCCGGATGCGACGGGCGCCCAGCGAGCCTGGGCCAGTGCGCCGCTCGTTGTCGTCGGCCCCGACGCCGCGGCGCGCTGCGCCCGGGCCCGGCTGCCCCGCCGCGCCGGCGTCGTGCTGCTGGGCGGAGATCTCGACGACGCCGGGGTCTGGCAGCTCGCCGTCGAGGTCGGGGCCGAGCACGTGCTGTTTCTGCCGGACGCCGAACCCTGGCT
>JAYSQK010000391.1:0-2124 GCA_043721555.1 Frankiales bacterium | reverse complement strand
AGCCTGGTGAAGGCCCCGGCGCCGCGGGCCCCGACGACGAGCAGGGCTGCGCCTTTGGCCGCTTCGAGCAGCACCTGGCTGGCCCTGCCCTGGACGACGACGGTCTCGACCTGCACCGGTGATCCCTTGGTGCTGGCGGTGACTGAGTCCGCTGCCGCGGCCACGAGCGACTCGGCAGCCAACCGGAGACCGTCTTCGAACGGACCGATGTCGAACATGCCGGCGTAGCCGTACGTCACCGCAGCCAGGTCGTGACTGGTGACGATCCGAAGGATCGCGTCGCGCAACTGCGCCTCACGGACGGCAAACCGCAACGCCTGATCTGAGGCCGCTGAGCCGTCGACGCCGACCACGACGACGGCCTTGCCCCCGTGGAGGGCTTGGGCCGACGGGTCGCCCTGCTGGCCGGGCGCGATCTGGGTGCTGGACGTCATGGGTCCTTCTTCCTTGGTCATGGTCTAGGCGGGGACAGCACCGGTCGGAGCGACGGGCAGCAGGGGGTGGCTCCCGAGCTCGACCTCTTCACGGTCCTCGCCGCGCGAGGTTGCCGCTGCCAGCAGCCGCGACAGGCCGTACTGCAGCGCTGCCGCGGTGAAGACCTCGGCGGCGAAGGTGGTCCTTTTCATGGTTCCTCCGGCGTGATCGGGTGATGGAGAGGGCTCGCGACGAGCTGCTCACCGTTGGCGTGGGGCGCTGGGCCGGTTCCGACGCGACGTCCGGTGATCAGATCGACGGGGATGCGCAGGACCTGCTGCCGGTCACCGCTGGCCCACGGCACCAACGGCAATTCGTCGAGTTGGGTGAGCACGAACGGATCCGTCTCGGTGACGGCCCGACCGAGGACGACCACGCTCCAGCCGGTGCGATGATCGGCGTCGAACGCGTCTGCCTCGAAGGCCACGACGACCCCGTCCCGGGTCACCCGCAGTCCGGCGGCCTCGGTGGTACGCAGGTAGACCGAACCCTGGCGCAGCACGAAGCACAGGGGAACGACGGCCGGCATGGCCCGCGAGGTGTAGACCAGGCGCCCCACCGGGACCGACGCGAGCAGCGACAGGCATTCCTCGCGGTCGAGCTCGAGCAGCCCGAAGTCCGAAGCAGCGGTGCCCTGCGGTCCGGCGGTCATGACCAGAGCGTGTGCTGACCACACGGGCGGCGCTAGGGCCGAAGGTCCTGCAGCCGGCGGATCTTGGGTCACGGTGGATTGCCCTGCCCACAGGGGTCTTTCGGCACTGTCAGGCGGGCCGAGACAAGGTGACGATCGGGGGGTCACCACACCGACCAGGAGGTCGTTATGAAGGCCCTCGTTTACCACGGTCCCGGCGAGAAGAGCTGGGACGACGTCCCTGATCCGCGCATCGTGGATGAGACCGACGCGATCATCGGCGTCGACGCCACCACCATCTGCGGCACCGATCTGCACATCCTCAAAGGCGACCTGCCGGACACGGCAGCGGGCCGGATCCTCGGCCATGAGGCGGTGGGCACCGTCGAGGCGGTCGGCTCAGCCGTCACGTCCATCAGACCCGGAGATCGGGTGCTCGTGTCATGCGTGAGCTCCTGTGGTCGTTGCCGGTACTGCCGTGAAGGGCAATACGGCCAGTGCCTCGGCGGTGGTGGCTGGATCCTCGGCTACCGGATCGACGGGACGCAGGCGGAGTACGTCCGGGTGCCGTTCGCCGACACCTCCACCTATCCCATTCCCGCTGGCATGGACGACGAGGCGGTGCTGATGCTCGCCGACATCCTGCCCACGGCGTACGAGGTGGGCGTCGTCAACGGCGGGATCCGACCTGGGGACACTGTCGCCATCGTCGGAGCCGGACCGATCGGACTGGCGGCCGTGATGGCAGCCGCGCTGTACAGCCCCAGCCACATCGTGGCCATCGACCTCGCCGACACGCGCCTGGAGGCAGCCAAGCAGTTCGGCGCCGACGTGACCATCAACCCGTCCCGGGAGGACCCGGCCGAACGCTTGGCCAGCCTCACCGACGGCCTCGGCGTCGACGTCGCGATCGAGGCGGTTGGCATCCCCGACACGTTCGAGCTGTGCACGCGGCTCGTCCGCCCCGGCGGTCACGTCGCCAACGTCGGCGTGCACGGCAAGCCCGCGACCCTGCACCT
>JAYSQK010000390.1:0-2738 GCA_043721555.1 Frankiales bacterium | reverse complement strand
TGGTCGAAGATGAACGTCGGGATGGCGGTCTGCTTGCCCGAGAAGGGACCGAGGTTGGTCGCCGGTGTCACGAATGCGGTCAGCAGCAGCGGCGCGGTCTCGCCCGTGACCCGCGCGATGGCGATCATCACGCCGGTGGTGATTCCCGCCGAGGCGGTCGGCAGCACCACCTTGAGGATCGTCTTGTACTTCGCGATCCCCAGCGCGTACGACGCCTCGCGCAGCTCGTCCGGGACAAGCTTGATCATCTCCTCGGCCGAGCGGACCACGACCGGCAGCATCAGGATCGTCAGCGAGAGCGCGGCCGCGAAGCCGGAGTAGCCCTGGTGCAGGCCGATCACGAGGAACGCGAAGATGAACAGGCCGGCCACGATCGACGGGATGCCGGTCATCACGTCGATGACGAAGCGGATCGCCGAGGCGAGGGCGCCGCGGCCGTACTCCGTGATGTAGATCGCGACCAGCAGGCCGATCGGCGTGGCGATGACGATGGCGATCAGCACCTGCTGCAGCGTGCCGATGATCGCGTGGTATTCGCCGCCGTTGGTGTCGAGCGGGCCGATGCCGTTGAGGTTGTGGGTGAGGAACTGCACGTCGAGCCGCTTCAGGCCCTTGATGACGGTGTAGCCGAGGACGGCCACCAGCGGGACGAGCGCCGCCAAAAGGCTCAGGTGCACCAGCAGCGACAGCAACCGGTCGGCGGCCAACCGGCGGCCTTCGAGGGCGAACGACGCGCCGGTCTGGGCGATCGCGAACAGCAGGACGGTGAACACGACGAAGCCGGCCCGGCCCTGCAGCGGGGTGACCGCGAACAGCAGCAGGCTGACCAGCACGGTGCCGGCGCCGATGGCGAGCAGCTTCGGGGGCGTCAGCCGCCGGCCGCTGCCGGCCAGCAGGGCAGCGCTGACGGTCGGGGTGGTGGTGGTCACGCGGCGCCGGTCCGGCGGCCGCCGCGGGCGACGACGTAGCGGGCCAGGCCGTTGACCGCGAAGGTGATGACGAACAGCACCAGCCCAGAGGCGATCAGCGCCTGCTGGCCGAGCGGTTCGGCGGCCTGGTACTGCGCGGCGATGTTCGCGGCGATCGTGTTGCCGCCGATGTTGGCGTCCAGGATATGGAAGCTCGTGGTCGGTGCCAGCGACAGCACCAGGGCGACCGCGATCGTCTCGCCGAGGGCCCGGCCGAGGCCGAGCATGAGCGCCCCCGTCACCCCGGACCGGCTGTAGGGGAGCACGGCGTAGCGGATCATCTCGAGCTTGGTCGCGCCGAGGGCGAGGGCCGCTTCGCGGTTGGCCTGCGGCACCTGCAGGAAGATCTCCCGGCTGATCGCGGCGATGATCGGCAGGATCATCAGCGCGAGGACGAGCGAGGCGAGCAGCACGCTGCGGCCGACGACGCCGTTCTTGCCGAGATCGAACAGCGGCAGGAAGCCCAGGTGGTCGCCGAGGAACTGCTGGAAGTGGCCGGAGTAGGGCACGAGGAACAGCAGGCCCCACAGGCCGTAGACGACGCTGGGCACGGCAGCGAGCAGATCCACCAGATAGCCGACCGGTTTGGCCAGCCGGGCCGGGGCGTACTCGCTGATGTAGAGCGCAATGCCGAGGGCGATCGGCCCGGCGATGATCAGGGCGATCACGCTTGACAGCAGGGTGCCGAACGCGAGCGCGGCGATCCCGAAGACCGGCGGGCTGTTGTCCGGCGTCCATACCTTGGTGCGGAGGAAGCTGGTGCTGTCCGCGCGCAGCGCCGGAATCGCTTTCTGTACCAGGAAGACCGCGATGAGCACGATGACCACGAGCACGAGCAGGCCCGACCCGGTGCTGAGCCCGCGAAAGACCCGGTCCCCGACGCGGCGGGGGTTGCCGCGCAGCGATCGCTCGGGGGACGTGACCGTGGGCGAGGCCATTGCTGTCCTGTCGTCGGCGGCTGTGGGGAACAGCCTAGGCAGCCGGTCCGGGGCGGGCGGCGGCGGTGTGCGGGTGGACCCGTGCCCACCCGCACACCGCACCGGATCAGGCCAGCGCTGCGACCTTGGCCTTGGCCTGGGTGGCGATCTCGTCGGGCAGCGGCGCGTAACCCAGCTTCTCGAGCACGCCGGTGCCGTCGGTCAGCACGTAGGTCAGGTAGGCCTTCAGCAGGGCGGCGTTCTTGTTGCCCTTGTCGCAGGTCAGGACGTACGACGGGGCAGCCAGCGGGTAGGCGTCCGGGGTGGCCGTTGCGTAGTCCGGGCTGATCCGGATGTCACCCTTGGCGGTGTCGACCTTGGCCGTCTTCAAGGCGCTCGAGACGCTGGCGCCGCTCGGCGTGATCGCCTTGCCGCTCGTGTTGACGATGTCGGCGAACGGCAGTCCCCGCTGCGCGGCGAAGCTCAGCTCGGTGTAGGTGATCCCGCCCTTGGACTGCTTGACGGCCGTCGTGGTGCCGTCCGAGCCCTTCGCGGACTGGCCACCCGGCCAGGTCAGCGTCTCGTCGGCGCCGAGTTTCCAGTCGGCCGCGTCGTTCTTGAGGAGCCAGCTGGAGAGGATCTTTGTCGTGCCGGACTTCTCGCTGCGGTGGATCGGCACCACCGGGATGCTCGGCAGCTTGGCGGTCGGGTTGTCGGCCTTGACCGCCGCGTCGTCCCACTGCTTGATCTTGCCTTGGAACAGCCCGGCGGCCGTCTTGGGCGACAGCACCAGCTTGTCGACGCCCTGCAGGTTGTAGGTCAGCACGACCGCGCCCGCCACGATGGGCGTGAC
>JAYSQK010000389.1:0-1662 GCA_043721555.1 Frankiales bacterium | reverse complement strand
CGGGTGGGGGTGCTCGGCGGGTCCTACGGCGGTTACATGACCGCGTGGCTGCTCGCCCACCAGCCGGACCGGTTCGTCGCCGGGATCGTCGAGCGGGGGTTTCTCGACCCGGAGACGTTCATCGGCACCTCCGACATCGGCTGGTTCTTCCCGGAGGGCTATCTCGGGCCGGTCGAGGCGATGGCTGGGCAGTCGCCGATGGCCGTCGTCGACCGGGTGGTCGCGCCGACGCTGGTCATCCACTCCGAACGCGACCTGCGGTGCCCCCTCGAGCAGGGGCAGCGCTATTTCGCGGCGCTGCTGCGGGGCGGCGTCGACGCCGAGCTGCTGATCTTCCCCGGCGAGAGCCACGGGCTGACCCGTGGCGGCCGGCCGAGGCACCGCCGGCAGCGCTTCGAGCACCTGCTGGCCTGGTGGGCCAAGCACCTGCCGGTCACGACCTGACGCCCGGACCCGTGCACCGCGCTGGGGCCGCCTGCCCGCCGTGTCAGGCCCCCTTTCGGCCGCTCTTGCCGGCCCCCTGCCTGCCGATCTTGACGAAATGGTCGGCGACACGCCGATGGAGGCGACCAGATCGACAAGATCGCCGAGTGGGGGGTCGGGCGGGCGGGAGGCGGGCCGGCGCGGCGGGCGGGAGGCGGGCCGGCGCGGCTGGCTGGTTGCGGCCGGGTGGCCTGGGCGCGGGCAGCCGGCTAGCGGTCGAGGAAGAAGGCCGATCCGCGGTCGTCGGTACGCGCGTCGAGCACCTGCCCGGCCAGCCGTGCGGCCGCCGGTGGGTCGAGGAACACGACGACGTCGCGGTCACGTAGCACCGCATCGAACGGCTGGGGGGCGGTGGCCATCTCCATGGCGAGACTGGGCCGGTCCCGGCGCTGGGCGATCCGCAGACCGGCGCCGGCCGGCAGCGCGGCCTGGGCAGTCAGCCGGTTGATCATGGCTGCGGCATTCTGAGTCAGGATGAGCACGGTCACCTCCTGCATGGCGGACGGCAGGGTCAGGGCGGTGCCCTACCACTCTCGCGCATGGCCCAGCACGGCGGTCAAGCCCTGACAGCCGGTGGATCGACCTCCCCCGGCAGGCCGAGCACCGGCACGAACGCCCGGACCCAGTCGCTGACACCGGCGGCGTTGGGGTGCAGGCCGTCGGCGTACTTGCCCTTCCACGGCGGCCCGGTCGCTGCCCAAAGATCAACCAGCGGCAGGCCGCGCTCAGCCGCCAGCTCGCGGAGCAGGGCGTTGGCCTGGACCGCCTTTTCGGCCTTGATCCCCTTGGGCATGGTGGCGAGCACCGCGCCGTCCGGGACACTCGCCACCAGCTGCGGTACCTGCCCGAGCAGCACCGGCAGCGGCGTCTTGCGCAGGTCGTTGCCGCCGACGACGGCGGTCACCAGGTGCGGCCGCCACCCCAGCCCAGCCAGCTCGGCGAGCCGCGGCAGCTGGACCTCCAGCACGTCGGCGATGACGGCGCCCGACCGGGACAGGTTCAGCACCCGCCAGGGCCGGCCGTCGCGCAGGGCAAGCTGGCGTCGTACCCGCTCGACGTAGCCGTCCTCGATGTCCGCCAGACCGACGGCCTGCGCGGTCGAGTCACCGAGCACCACCCACAGCGGGTCGCCCTCCCGCTCACCCGCCAGCAGCTCGGTGGCCCGCCGATCCCATTCGA
>JAYSQK010000388.1:0-2732 GCA_043721555.1 Frankiales bacterium | reverse complement strand
GGGGTAGGAGTCGAGCACGCGGCGGACTCCCTGCCGGTTCAGCTGGCGCAGCGAGTCGCCGACGGCCTCGTTCGCCGGGTGCACGTCGTGGGGTACGGCCGTTCGGGAGCCCGCACGGCCGACGTCCTGGCCGCCCAGGTCCCACTGGCTCGGGGCGGCCCTGACGTCTCCGTGCTGCTGGTGGGCACCAACGACGTCACCCACGTCACGCCGTTGCACCGCCTTGCCCGCGGATCGGATGCCCTGTTCGAGGCCCTGCTCAACCTGGGAGCCCCCGTGGTGATGTCCGGCCTACCGGAGTTTCGTGCGTTGAGGGCGGTGCCGCATCCGCTGCGAGAGGCTGCCATCGCTTACGGGGCGTTGGTCAGAGGAGTTCAACGCCGGCGGGCGCTGGTCCGCCCGGGCGTGCACCTGGTCGACGTCCGGGGCGCCGTGGGTGCCGAGTTTGTCAGTGAACCCGCCACGATGAGCTCGGACTCCTTTCACCCCTCGGCGGCCGGCTACGCGCGGATCGCCGACGCCATGGCACCGACCGTAATCGCCGTGCTCACCGCAACGAGAGCCCACCAGGAGGAGAAGTCATGACCCATCTCGCCGTACGACCCCAAGGACTGTCCGATGCCGCGGCCGACCTGTTGGGACAGGACCTGCCCGTGGCGTTGCGCGCCTACGACGGCAGCCATGCCGGCCCCAACGGTGCCGAAACGACCATCGAGATCAGATCCCCGATGGCGCTGCGCCGGCTGCTGTCCGCGCCAGGCGAGCTCGGGCTGGCGCGTGCCTACGTCGCCGGAGACATCGAGGTACACGGCGACATCTACACCGTGCTGAGTCTGAGGGACCGTAGGCACGACCCGATCGGGCCTCGCCAATGGCCGGCCGTGGCCCGCCTGCTCCGGGTGGCGCGCCGTGCCGGGGCACTCGGTGTCCCTCCTGCCCCACCCCCCGAGGAGGTGCGGTTAAGGGGACGGCGGCACAGTCGCTCGCGTGACGCCGCGGCCATCTCCCACCACTACGACGTGTCCAACGACTTCTACCGGCTGCTGCTCGGCCCGTCGATGACCTACTCGTGCGCGGTGTGGGAGAGGCCCTCGGTCGGCCTCGAAGCCGCCCAAGAGGCCAAGTACGAGCTGGTCTCACGCAAGCTTGGCTTGGACACCGGCATGAGGCTGCTCGACGTCGGCTGCGGATGGGGTGGCATGTTGTTGCACGCCGCCCGCCATCACGGAGTGCGCGGCGTCGGCGTGACCCTCTCCGCTGAGCAGGCCGCCTTGGCTGCCCGCCGGATCACCCAGGCAGGGCTGGAGGACCGGATCGAGATCCGGCTCGCGGACTACCGCGAGATCCACGACGGTCCGTACGACGCGATCAGCTCGATCGGCATGTTCGAGCACGTGGGCGCCGACCATCTGGCGGACTACGCCAGGGGCATGCACGACCTGCTGGCGCCGGGCGGTCGACTGCTCAACCACGGGATCAGCCGGTCCGCCGGCCAACCTCCGATGAGCAGCCGCAGCTTCATCCAACGTTACGTGTTCCCCGACGGCGAGCTGCAAGAGATCGGCCAGGTGGTCACGGCGGTCCAAAGCGCCGGCCTGGAGGTCCGGCACACCGAGAACCTCCGGGAGCACTACGCCCTGACGCTGCGCGCGTGGGTGGACAACTTGGAACGGCGGTATCCCGAGGCGGTTGCGATGGTCGGGCAGGGCAGGGCGAGGGTCTGGCGGCTGTACCTGGCCGCATCAGCGCTCGAATTCGAGCACGGGGGAATAGCGGTCCACCAGACACTCGCCGTCCGCAGGGGTGAGGGGCCCAGCCTGCTGCCCCTGCGCCCGGACTGGGACCTGTCCCCGCTCCGGGTCGCAGCAGCGTGATTGACCCTCAGCGCATGGAGAGCGACTCAGTCTTGAGATCTTCACCGGTCGCCGGCGCCACGGCGCGTTGTCGGCTGACGAGTCAGCCCGTCGCCCTGTCAGAACCGGTCTTGCGCCAGCACGCCTGCATCGAGCGGGTCAAGTGGACGAGATCAGCGTGAGATCCCACTTCTTCCCTCGAACTACGTGACTGATCCGCACGAGGAGCAGGGGATGGCCGTATCATTTTTCCTGCCAGTCAAGAGGTGGCGCTGCGTCGGCCCCGGACATCAGGGAAACAGCGAGTCGATCATGTCGCACCCGGTGCGGTGATCGCGCAGGTCACCTAACCCTGCGCTACTGGGCGCGCGGCCGGCGGGTTGCCCCACTTCCGCGCCCGCCGCGAAATCCCACGTCACGAGCCCGATCCGCTCCGCCGCCGTGACTCGCAACTCGGCGCGCGACCTGCCCAGCCTGCGCCACGAGGTCGATGTCCCCGCTGTACCTGTAGGGATCGGTGACCCGTCACCGATCGGTTAGCGGACAGTTGTTTCGACGTACAGGTGGAGTCACAGAGCCGCGACGAGCCGCTCAAGTAGCACGAGCGTGAGGTAGTCGTCTTGCGGGAGACATGAGAGACCCGGCTTCGCACATCGTCGACGAGAGGTGTCAGGTCAGCGTGCTCGTGTTCGCCGGCTGGGGTGAGTCGTAGCAATCCGGCGGACACCTCGATCCTGTTGTTGGCGATCAGGCTGCTCAGGGCTGCCTCGATCGCCGCCGGCGAATCGAAGGCTGAGAGGGGAGGTAACAAGGTCGGAGCGGCGAGTGGGGCTTCTTGCCAGTGAGGCTAAGATCTGCCATCCGCGCCGGTCCACGTTT
>JAYSQK010000387.1:0-9670 GCA_043721555.1 Frankiales bacterium | reverse complement strand
GTCGTACGACGGGGGAGGTGGCGGCCGGCACCGGGGGTGCGGCACGTCGTGGTCCCGGCCGGTCATGGCCGTCGGCGCGGTCGTGTCGATGGCAGACTTGGCCGGCCTCGCCCTGCGAGGTGACACCTTCCGCCTTGGTGTAACGGCAACACAGGACCCTTTGGTGGTCTCAGTTCCAGGTTCGAATCCTGGGGGCGGAGCAGTCCGGGCGGGTCCTGCTGGCCCGGTAGACTGGCGGCGCCGGGTTCTCCGGTGAGCACCCATCGCGAGGAGTCTGCGCCGTGACGTCCGCGTCCCCCGGTGGCGTGGCGGCCGTGATCGTCCTGGCCGCCGGTGAAGGCACCCGGATGCGCAGCGCCACCCCTAAGGTGTTGCACGCGCTCGGTGGGCGTTCGATGATCGAGCACGTCACGGCGCTCGCCGCCGGACTCGACCCTGAGCATCTGCTCGTCGTCGTCGGGCACGCCCGCGAGCAGGTCGCCGCCGCCCTGCCCCCGGGTGCCCGCGCGGTCGTGCAGGACCAGCAACTCGGCACTGGTCACGCCGTGCGCGTGGCGCTCGAGTCCGTCGCGCACCTGGAGGGCACCGTCATCGTGCTGCCGGGCGATGCGCCGCTGCTCACCGCCCAGACCTTGCGCCGGCTGGTCGAGGCGCACGAGCGGGCCGCGGCGGCGACGACGTTGCTGACCGCACGGGTGGTGGACCCCACCGGCTACGGCCGGGTCGTCCGCGACCAGGCCGGCCAGGTCATCCGGGTCGTGGAGCACAAGGACGCCGACCCGGCGACCCTGGCGGTCGATGAGGTCGCCACCAGCGTCTACGCCTTTGCCGCCGGCCCGCTGCGGGATGCGCTGGACCGGCTCGGCACCGACAACGCCCAGGGCGAGCTGTATCTCACCGACGTGGTCGAGCTCCATCGCGAGGCGGGGCTGGCCGTCGGCGCGCAGGTAGCTGGCGACCCGGACGAGACCCGCGGCGTCAACGACCGGGCCCAGCTCGCCGAGCTCGCCCGCCTCCTACGCGACCGCACCGTCCTGGCCCACCAGCGCGCCGGCGTCGCCTTTCTCGACCCGCAGACCGCCTGGGTCGACGTCGATGTGGTGCTCGAGCCCGACGTGACCATCGCCCAGGGCGTCCAACTGCACGGCCGGACCGTCGTACGCCGGGGCGCGGTCGTCGGTCCGGACACCACGCTGATCGACTGCGAGGTCGGGCCGGACGCGAGCGTGGTCCGCAGCCACTGCAGCGGCGCGGTCATCGGGCCGGCGGCGGCGGTCGGGCCGTTCACCTATCTGCGGCCGGGGGCGGTGCTCGGACGTGGCGCCAAGACCGGCGCCTACGTCGAGGTCAAGGCCAGCACGATCGGCGACGGCAGCAAGGTGCCGCACCTGGCCTACGTCGGCGACGCGACCGTTGGGGCCCGCAGCAACATCGGCGCCGGCACGATCGTCGTCAACTACGACGGCCGGGACAAGCACCGGACGACCGTCGGGGACGATGTCCGGATCGGCAGCAACAACGTGCTCGTGGCGCCCGTCACGGTGCACGACGGCGCCTACACCGCCGCCGGCTCGGCGATCACCGAAGACGTGCCGGCGGGTGCGCTCGGCATCGGTCGGGCCAAGCAGCGCATCATCGAGGGCTGGGTCGCCAGAAGGCGCCCGCCGCACCAGGGGAGTAGCGGATGAGTGGCCTTGAGATCCAGAGCCGCAAGAACCTCATGCTGTTCACCGGGCGGGCGGCCCCGGAGCTGGCCGCGGAGGTCGGCGTCGACCTCGGGGTGGCTCCGGTCCCGACCTCGGCCTACGACTTCGCCAACGGTGAGATCTTCGTGCGCTTCGAGGAGTCGGTCCGCGGCTGCGACGCCTTCGTCATGCAGAGCCACGCCGCCCCCATCAACACCTGGGTGATGGAGCAGCTGCTGATGGTCGACGCCCTCAAACGGGCCAGTGCCAAGCGGATCACCGTGGTCATGCCGTTCTACCCGTACGCCCGCCAGGACAAAAAACACCGCGGGCGCGAGCCGATCAGCGCCCGCTTGATCGCCGACCTGTTCAGGACCGCCGGCGCCGACCGGCTGATGAGCGTCGACCTGCACACTGCCCAGATCCAGGGCTTTTTCGACGGCCCGGTCGACCACCTGTTCGCGTTGCCGCTGCTCGCCGACTACGTCGCGAGCCGCTACGACACCTCGATGATGACCGTGGTGTCACCGGACTCCGGCCGGGTGCGGGTCGCCGAGCGCTGGGCCGACCGGCTCGGCGCCATCCCGATCGCGTTCATCCACAAATCGCGCGATCCGCTCGTGCCGAACCAGGTGGTGGCCAACCGGGTCGTCGGCGATGTGCGCGGCCGCGTCTGCGTCATCGTCGACGACATGATCGACACCGGGAGCACGATCACCAAGGCCGCCGACGTGCTGTACGACGCGGGCGCGACCGACGTGATCATCGCGGCGACCCACGGGGTGCTCTCGGGTCCCGCCATCGACCGGCTCAAGAACAGCCGCGTCTCGGAGACCATCATCACCAACACGTTGCCGGTCAGCGACGAGCAGCGCTTCGACAAGCTCAGCGTGCTCTCGATCGCGCCGCTGCTGGCCAGGGCGATCAGCGAGGTCTTCGAGGACGGGTCGGTGACCTCGCTGTTCGACGGGGCGGCGTGAGGAGTCGGCTAGACTCGACCACCGCGCCTTCGCGCCCCAGCTCTGCTCCACCAGCTCTGATCGATCCAACCTAAGCACCGCATCGAGGAGTCCCGTCGTGTCCGAGGTCCGCATCGCCGCCGAGTCGCGCACCGAGTTCGGCAAGGGCCCGGCCCGCCGGACGCGCCGCGCCGGCAAGGTGCCCGCCGTGCTCTACGGACACGGTGACAAGCCGCGCCACCTGTCCCTGCCGGGCCACGAGTTGATGCTCGCGCTCAAGCACGACAGCAACGTGCTCCTCACCCTGCAGACCGAGGACGGTGACCAGTTGGCGCTGCCCAAGGTGATCGTTCGCGATCCGATCAAGGGCCATCTCGAGCACGTCGACTTCGTGGCGGTCCGTCGTGGCGAGAAGGTCACCGTCGAGATCCCGATCACCCTCATCGGCGAGGCCGACCCGGACACCCTGGTCGACCAGCAGACGATGACCTTGACCGTCGAGGCCGACGCCACCCAGCTGCCCGACCACGTCGAGATCAGCATCAAGGGTCTGCGCGCCGGCAAGCACCTGTCGGCCAAGCACATCACCCTGCCGGCCGGCACGACCCTGGCCCAGGACCCCGAGCACGTCATCGTCCAGGGCCTCGGCGTCATCTCCGAGGAGCAGCTCGAGGCTGAGCTCGACGCGGCCGCCGCGGAGCTCGCGCCCGACGAGCCGCAGGCCGAGGGCGACAGCCCCG
This sequence comes from Frankiales bacterium, assembly GCA_043721555.1. Taxonomy (GTDB): domain Bacteria; phylum Actinomycetota; class Actinomycetes; order Mycobacteriales; family SCTD01; genus JAYSQK01. The sequence goes on along the minus strand of JAYSQK010000387.1, from coordinate 6,286 downwards.
CGACCGAGGGCAGCGAGTCCGACAAGGCCGGCGACGGCGACGACGTACCGGCTGCCGAGGCCTAGCCGGCCCAGCATCTCGGGGACGGTCGGCGATGCCGGACGAGTGCTGGCTCGTCGTCGGGCTGGGCAACCCCGGCCCGTCGTACGCCGGGAACCGGCACAACGCAGGCTTTCTCGTGGTCGATCTGCTCGCCGACCGGATGGGCAGCCGCTTCAAGGCGCACCGCGGTCGGGCTGATGTGGTCGAGGGCCGGTTGGCCGGCCGGCGGGTGGTGCTGACCAAGCCCAAGTCGTACATGAACGAATCCGGCGGGCCGGTGGCGAGCCTGCGGGGCTTTTTCAAGATTCCGGTCGAGCGGATCGTCGTGGTGCACGATGAGCTCGACCTGCCGTTCGGTGGCCTGCGCCTCAAACGCGGGGGTGGCGATGGCGGGCACAATGGGCTGAAGTCGCTCACCACCTCGCTCGGCAGCAAGGACTACCTGCGGGTGCGATTCGGGATCGGCCGTCCGCCCGGTCGGCAGGACCCGGCTGACTACGTCCTGAAGGACTTCTCCACGACCGAGCGGCGCGAGTTGCCGTTCCTGGTCGATCGCACCGCCGACGCCGCCGAGGCCCTGGTGCTCACCAGCCTTGAGCAGGCCCAGAATGCCTTCCACGGGCCGGAATCGGCTTAGAGGCGGACCCAGGAGGTCTGCCACCGGCGGCTGACGGGCGAGTCGATGGAGTCGACCAGCAGGCTGACCAGCCCGGACCGCACCCCGGGCACGACCGCCGTCGTGTGTTCGTCGGCCAGCCCGTGCAGCGGCTCGCCGCCGTGCCGCACCTCGACAGACAGGCCATGCCCGGGCGTGCTGCGCAACTCCAGGGTGAGCAACTCGCCCTCGTCGCGCACCGACACCTCCAGGCCCCAGTGGTCGTCGCCGAAACGCAGCCGGCGCACGTCGCTGCGGTCGCTGAAGCGCCGATCGCCATCGATCAGCGAGTCGTAGACGAGGTCGGCGATGCGGGTGCCGGGGGCCCGGCCGTTGAACGCGTCGCGGGCGGCCTGCACCACGTCCACGGGAACGGCGAGGATGTCGACCTCCTTCCCTGGCGTCGGCGTTGGCTGGTGGGACGAGGCCGAGGTGGCAGCCTCGGACGGTCGGGTCACCAGAACTCCTCGCGCAGGCCGTGCTCCGCTACTGCGCGTGACGCTAGCTGCCGAAGCGGTTGCCCGCATCCGCCCGCTGGTCCGAGGGCGAGCGCCACCTGTGTGCTGAGCATCGCGTCGCACCTCCCGGAACCGTCCCCACGTAACAGGAGGGGGACTGGTTGGCCGGTGATACGTCGGCGGACACCTCAGTGTGCGCGCAGGGCGGACCTGGGTTCCGGCAGCCCGCGGTAGCGCCGCACCGTGCCCGCGGCATGGGCGCGGGCTTCGCGCTCGACGGTCTGCAGGAGCACCTGCTCGACCTGGGCCCCGAGGTGCGGGTCGCTCTCCAGGACCTCGACGACGCGCAGCCAGCCGAGCTGACAGACGACCCGGCCGACGTCCGCTGGCAGGCCGGCGTCGCGGGCGGCCCGCCAGACCACCACGGCGTACTGCTCGACGAGCTCGGCCCAGGCCGCCGCGTCGCCAGCTGCCGCGGCGGCCGTCAGCAACTCATCCGGCTGCAGGAGGGAGGGGTCGGGGCAGCGTTGCGGACCTACGATCGTCGGCGCGGTCGAGCTCACGGCTGCCTCCTTGCGGGCCGACGGGGGTCGGCATCGCTCTGCAGACACTCTGGCCCAGTCGCCCGCCCTGGCAACATGATTAGAAAGGGTGAGATCGGGGTGAACAACGGGCGATCACGCGCTCAAACGTCCGCCCCGCGACTCAGGGTCCGGCGTCCGCCGACGACATGCCCCTGGCCTCCAGCACCTGCTGGAGCCGCCGCAGGCACCGTCCCCGGGTCGGACCGAGACTGCCGATCGGCATGCCGAGGGCGGCCGAGATGTCCTCGTACGACGGGACAGGGTCGAGCATCAGCAGCCGCAGCAGCTGGCTGCAGCGCTGCGGCAGCTCGGCCAACGCCTCCCGCACCGCGGCGTCGCGCTCAGAGCCGAGCAGGCCCACATCCAGACCTGGTAATCGCTCGTCAGCCAGGTCGAGCCGGTCGGCCTCGCCGACCAGGACGTATTTCTTGGACCGGGCGATCACCCGCAGGCACTCGCGCCGCGCGGTGGTGGCGAGCCACGCGCCGACATGGGCGGGCGTCGTGATCCGATCGATGTTCTCGACCAGGCGCAGCCAGGTCGTCTGCGCGACGTCGGAGGCGTCCGTCGGACCAAGTCGGTGATCTCTGGTGATGGTCCACACCAGCCCCACGTAGGCCGCGACGAGCTCGTCCCAGGCGGCGCGGTCCCCCGTCGCGGCGGCGAGCACCAGCTCCTCGGCGCGCTCCGGGGCGAGGCTCATGTCCGCGGATGCTAGGGCCCGGCTTCGGCAATCCCCTCGCCTGCGGTGTCGGGCGGGGTGTTTTCGCGGCGGGGAGCCTCCCCGGATCGGGTCGGGGAGAGCTGCCGGCGGGTCACCGCCTCGTCCAGGTCGACGTTGAACCGGGCCAGCAGCCGGACCAGCTCGGCGCGGTCATCATCCGGCCAGCCCGCCAGCGCCTCACGCAGCACCGAGGCGCGCAACGCCCGCGTCTCGAGCAGGGCCTGCCGGCCCGACCGGGTCGGGCTGACGAGGGCCGCGCGCGCATCGGCCGGGTCGGCCTGGCGCTGCACGAATCCGGCGTCCTCAAGGGCCCGCAGCTGTCGGCTCACGACCGACAGGTCGACCTCGAGCAGGGTGGCGAGCAGCGTCGGCCGCATCGGACCCTCATCCACGAGTCGCCACAGGGTCATGTACGCCGGTCGGTCGAGCACGGTGTGCCCACTTGGGCCGTGCAACTGGACCGGGCGCGAGATGCGCCGGGCCAGCTGCGACAGCTGCTGTTCGAGGTCGGCGGCGTGCACCGCACCACGGTAGGCCGAGCGGCACCGGGCCTGCCCCGACGTACCCTGGAGGTGCAGGTGCGAGGCGCCCGATCGACGGGGTGCTCGTGCTGCCCACGTCTGCGGAAGGCCACAGCTGTTGTCCCTCACCGGACTGCTCGACGTCGTGCTCGGCGACCCGTCCCTCGCCAGGGCGGTGGAGACGGTGTCCGGCACCCTCGACCTCACCGCCCCGCTTGGGATGCGGCCGTTCGTGGTCGCCGCGCTGACCGCCCGGGCCGGCCGCACCGTGCTCGCGGTGACGGCGACGGGGCGCGAGGCCGAGGACCTCGTCGCGGCGCTGTCGAGCCTGCATGACGCCGATCGGGTGGCGCTCTATCCGAGTTGGGAAACGCTGCCGCACGAGCGGCTGAGCCCGCGGGCGGACACGGTCGGGCGGCGCCTCGCGGTGCTGCGTCGGCTGGCCCACCCGAGCACCGACGATCCGGCGACCGGGCCGATCGACGTCGTCGTCGCGCCGGTGCGCAGCCTGCTGCAGCCGCAGGTCAAGGGACTCGGCGAGCTGGAGCCGGTGCAGCTGCGGCCGGGCCAGGACGCTTCGCTCGACGATGTGGTTCGCCGCCTGGTCGACATCTCTTACCTGCGGGTCGAACTCGTCGAGAAGCGCGGCGAGTTCGCGGTCCGCGGCGGCATCCTGGACGTCTTTCCGCCGACCGAGGAACACCCGCTGCGGGTGGAGTTCTGGGGCGACACGGTCGAGGAGGTCCGGTCGTTCAAGGTCAGCGACCAGCGCAGCCTCGGCACGGTTGAGCACGGCCTGTGGGCGCCGCCGTGCCGGGAGCTGCTGCTCACGCCAGCGGTGCGCGCCCGGGCGAGGGAGCTCGTCACCAGCCACCCTGAGCTGGCCGAGATCTGCGACCGGATCGCGGACGGCACCCCGGTGGAGGGCATGGAGGCGCTCGCGCCGGTGCTCGTCGATGACCTCCAGCTGCTCGTCGACGAGATGCCCGAGGGCACCGTCGTCGTCGTCTGCGATCCGGAGCGGGTACGCACCCGCGCGCATGACCTCGTCCGCACCAGCCAGGAGTTCCTCGAGGCGTCGTGGTCGACCGCGGCAACTGGTGGCCAGGCTCCGGTGGACCTCGGCGCGGCCGCCTACAAGAGTCTCGTCGAGGTCCGGGAGCACGCCGCGGCAAGCGGGTTGCCCTGGTGGAGCGTGACGCCGTTCACCTCCGACGCCGAGCTGGCCGACGACACCCTCGTGCTGGCCACCCGGCAGCCAACCGCCTACCGGGGCGAGACCGAGCGGGCCCTTGAGGATGTCCGTCGATGGTCCACCGACGGCTGGCGGGTGGTGCTCACCACCGAGGGGCACGGGCCGGCGCAGCGTCTCGTCGAGGTCCTGTGGGGCGCCGATATCGCGGCGCGACTCGACGAAAACCTTGATGGGCCAGTTGATCCCGGGGTTGTGCACGTGTCGACGGGGTGCCTTGAGACCGGCTTCACCAGCGAGTTGCTCAAGACCGCCGTCCTCACCGAGGCTGACCTCACCGGGACCCGGGGGGCCGGGTCCAAGGACATCAGCAAACGGATGCCGAGCAAGCGCCGCAACGCCGTGGATCCGTTGCAGCTCAAGGCCGGCGACCCCGTCGTACACGAGCAGCACGGCGTCGGGCGCTACGTCGAGATGGTGCAGCGGACCGTGGTCGGGGCCACCCGCGAGTACCTCATCCTTGAATACGCCAAGGGCGACAAACTCTTCGTCCCAACCGATCAACTCGAACAGGTCACGCGGTACGTCGGCGGCGAGGCCCCTTCGCTGGACCGGCTAGGCGGCGGCGACTGGGCCAAGCGCAAAGGGCGGGCCAAGAAGGCAGTCAAGGAGATCGCGGCGGGGCTCATCCAGCTCTACAGCGCCAGGATGGCGAGCCCGGGCCACGCGTTCGGCCCGGACACCCCCTGGCAGCGTGAGCTCGAAGACGCCTTTCCCTACGTCGAGACACCCGACCAGCTCGAGGCCATCGGTGAGGTCAAGGCCGACATGGAGAAACCCTCGCCGATGGACCGCGTCATCATGGGCGACGTGGGCTATGGCAAGACCGAGATCGCTGTCCGCGCCGCGTTCAAGGCGGTCCAGGACGGCAAGCAGGTGGTGATTCTCGTGCCGACGACCCTGCTGGTTCAGCAGCACTACAACACCTTCCGGGACCGCTTCGCGCAGTTCCCGGTCGTGGTGCGGGCCAGCAGCCGTTTCAACTCAGACAAGGAGCAACGGGAGGTGCTTGCCGGCATCACCGATGGCAGCATCGACGTCGTGATCGGCACCCACCGGTTGCTGTCGACGGCGGTGAAGTTCAAAGACCTCGGGCTGGTGATCGTCGACGAGGAGCAGCGGTTCGGGGTGGAGCACAAGGAGTTCCTCAAGCAGATGCGTACCGCGGTGGACGTCCTGACGATGTCGGCGACGCCCATCCCGCGGACCCTCGAGATGAGCCTGACGGGCATCCGCGAGATGTCGACCATCCTGACCCCGCCGGAGGAACGGCACCCGGTACTGACCTTCGTCGGGCCTTACGACGAGAAGCAGATCGCCGCCGCCATCAGACGGGAACTGCTGCGGGAGGGCCAGATCTTCTTCCTGCACAACCGGGTCGAGTCGATCGACCGGGTCGCCAAGCGGCTCGGCGAGCTGGTGCCCGAGGCGCGCGTCGCCACCGGTCACGGCCAGATGAACGAGGAGTCCCTCGAGCAGGTGATGGTCGGCTTCTGGGAGAAGCACTTCGACGTGCTCGTCTGCACGACGATCGTCGAGAGCGGGCTCGACATCCCCAATGCCAACACGCTGATCGTGGATCGGGCCGACAAGTTCGGGCTCTCCCAGCTGCACCAGATCCGCGGCCGGGTCGGCCGCGGCCGCGAGCGGGCGTACGCCTACTTCACCTACCAGCCGGACAAACCGCTGACCGAGCTCGCCTACGACCGGCTGTCGACGATCGCCCAGAACACCGAGATCGGCGCCGGCATGGCGGTCGCCATGAAGGACCTCGAGATCCGCGGTGCCGGCAACCTGCTGGGTGGCGAGCAGAGCGGTCACATCGCCAGCGTCGGCTTCGACCTCTACATGCGCCTGGTGGGCGAGGCGGTCGGCGACTACAAGCGTGGCCTTCGCGGTGAGCGGCTGCCTGAGGACGAGGCGCCCGGCACCAAGGTCGACCTGCCGGTGGACGCGCACCTGCCGCACGGCTACGTCCCCGGCGAACGGCTGCGCCTGGAGGCCTACCGACGGATCGCGGGGGCCACCGACGACACCGCGCTCGCCGCCG
>JAYSQK010000386.1:0-2778 GCA_043721555.1 Frankiales bacterium | reverse complement strand
CGAGGCGTTGGCGATGCGAAAGGGAGGCCTGATCGGCATGATTCCCCCAGCTGGGCCACAGATTCCGCTTTTGATCGACAGCATCGGCACCGGTCATCGTCCTGGGGGCGATCCGGGGCTCGGAGCGGGTGGGCGGGCCACGTGGTGGCGGCGCCTGGCTCGAGGCGCCTCACCAGTCACTCAGTCATTCCTCGCCGGGCAGCCCCTCGCGGTAGGACCAGCCGCGAGGCTTGGCACGTGGTGGCCGTCGCCCCGATCTTGCAGGTGATCGACGTCGACCGTTCGGAAATCGTCGGCGCAGCGGCCCTCGGCGGATCGTGAGTTCCCGATCCCCACCCGGAGGGTCCACAAGCGCCGCTGCGAGCGATGGGCACGAAAGCCCAGGTCAACAGCATGATCGCGCTAAGCGTTTCGCCCGCCCGCGGCGGATTGCGGATTGATCGGCACGGGTGATGCTGATCCGCGGGGGCGGTGCGCCGCAGGACCAAAGTCCCGTCCGATGCAGGCACGACGTCCCTAGGACGGGCCGGGAAGCCGAGCCACGCTGGCTTCGGAGGTCAACATGGACGCTTTGGGTACACGAGGCGAGGCCCGTACTTCGGGACATCACCGGAATCGCGGGGCCATGGTCACCGGGCTGCTGCTGCTGTTGTTGCTACTAACCCCGTTTGCGGGAGCGCGCGCCGATCAACCCGAGCCCGACCAGGCCAACCTGCTGGTACTGCACTCCATCTCGTTGATCGCGAACAACGCCACGCCAACCGCAGTGGTCACTCACTTGACAGATGCCTTGGCCGCGTCGAACCAGAGCGGTGTCGACAGGGCCAAAGTCGGGCAGGCTTTGGTGTTGGCGAAGGCGAGCGTGACGGCACGCGACAGTCGCGGGAAACTCGCTCAGGCCCGCCAACTCCTGACGAAGGCCATCGACATCCGTGCCGCCACCGGCTACGGCGAGATCCCTAAGCCCGGTCAGGTCGGCCGGGACGTGGCGCCTTACGCCACCGGGGCGGGAGCCGGGACCACCGTCATCCTGGACGAGCTACAACCCGCCCGCGGAGTCAGCGACGGCGGTGACGCGGTGCTGCTTGCGGCCGGCATCCTGATGCTGATCGTCGGGCTGTATCTTTCCCGCCGCTGGCGCCCAACCGACACGATCCACCAGCTGCGGGCGCGTTCCATCGAGGCCGACAGGCAGGTGTCGGCGTGAGTACCGCCACACCGGTCCAGCCGGCCACGCCGATACCGGCCTCGCACCCCAGCCTCGGCCGGCGCGCGGTCGATGCGATCGACGAGCGGATGGGTATCCGGGCTCTGGAATACCCGGTTCCCGAGCACGCCAACAACCTTGGCTGGAGTCTCGGTGCCCTGACGGCAATCACCTTCTTCATCTTGCTGGGCACCGGCGTCTACATCTCGCAGTTCTACAACCCGATGCCCGAGGTCGCGAACCAGTCCGTGCGGCAGATCATGACCGGTGTCTGGCTCGGGTCTTTCGCCCGCGGCTTGCACTTCTGGGCCGCGCAGGCGATGTTCGTCCTGGCCCTGCTGCACCTGCTTCGGGTGTTCCTGCACGCCTCCTACAAGCGACCGCGGGAAGGCAACTGGGTCGTCGGCTCGGCGATGCTTTTTCTGACGTTCCTTGCGGTGTTCACCGGCACCGTCCTCAAATGGGACCAGGAAGGTTTCGAGGCGCTGGCGCACAACCTGGACGTCGCCGGGGTCCTTGGCGGGCTCGGCATCTGGTTCACCTCGGACCTCGCACCACGCGTTCCGTTGGTCCTACGGCTGTACACCGCCCACGTGGTCATCATCCCGGGACTGATTTTGTCCCTGTTCGTGTTGCATGGCCTGCTCGTCAAGCGACACAAGATCTCCTCCCACCCGGAGATCCCGCACACCGAGGTCGAGCTGCCCGCACCATTCACCGATCACCTGAAGCGTGCCGGCGCCTTCGGTTTGGTGCTCCTGGGTGTGCTGTCGATCCTGGCCGTCGTGCTCCCGCCGATCGTCGGGCCGACACCTGTTGAGGGCATCGAGGCGACGCGTCCACTGTGGATGTTCTGGTGGTTCTTCCCCTTCGAGAAGTGGTTCGGCGTGGCTTCCGTCGGGATCGCGATCGCCGCCGTCTTCGGGCTGATCTTTCTGGTGCCCTTCATCGACCGGAGCACGCGCCGGCGCTGGCAGGAACGGAAAGTCGCGATGGGCATAGCGATCGGGTTGCTGCTCGCGCTGGCCGCGGTCAGCATCAACGTGTGGATCAACAACCCGCACGGTCACTGATGAGCCGCGACGGGTTGAACGCCCCCCTCGCCCGCCGGTGGTTCTGGACCCTGCTGGTCATCGCCATCATGTCGATGGGTTGGCTTTACCGGGCGCTGAAGTCGGGGCACGGGGTCACCGCTGGGGTCGGCGTCCTGGTCAGCAGCCTCGTTCTCGTCGCCGCGGTCGCGCAGGCCGCACGCATACGGTTCGCTCTCTCGGGCGGGCTGGCCAGCCGGAACCTGCACGCTGAGAAGTTCCGCGGCGGACCATGACGGGGCGGGTCTCCGCCGGCCCGGGCCGGCCGTCGCGGTACTCCCGCCCGTGACCCGGTCCGTGCGCCCGGACTTGCTGGCTGGCACCGTGGTGCCGCGACTGCTCGAACTTGAGGCCGTCATCTTCGACATGGATGGTGTTGTTGTGGACACGGCCGGTCTGCACGCAGCCGCGTGGGCCGAGTTGTTCGACGCGGCGTTTGCCTCGCCGGCCTTGCGTCGGCTGACCGCCGATCCGTTTGAC
>JAYSQK010000385.1:0-2425 GCA_043721555.1 Frankiales bacterium | reverse complement strand
GGGGGTGAGGAACAGCTCGACCGCAAGGATGCCGGTGGCGTCGATGCCGTCGGCGACCGATGTCGCCAGCCGGGTGGCGGCGTCGGCGACATCGTCGGGCACGCGCGCCGGCATGACCAGTTCGCGGCACATGCCGTCCTGCTGGTGGGTCTCGACCACCGGGTAGGCGGCCGTCTCGCCAGAAGGGCTGCGGGCGACGAGGACCGCGAGCTCACAGGCGATGGGCACGTGGGCCTCGACCAGCCAGCCGCCGGGAGGGTTGGAGGCGAGCAGGTCGCGGCTGTCGTTGAGGTCGTGGACCAGGTGCACGCCTCGCCCGTCGTAACCGCCGCGGCAGGACTTGATCACGATCGGCCAACCCCACCGATCGGCGAAGCTCTTCACGGCGTCGAGGTCGCCTCCTTCGACCGGTATGTGCGGGGGTACCGCGAACCCAGCCTGGTCGAGTGCCCGCCGGGCCAGGAGCTTGTCCTGGGCGAGGCGGAAGGCCTCGGCGCGCGGCCGTACCGCGTACCCGGCCGCCTGCAAGGCCTCGAGGTGCTCGGCAGGGACGAGCTCATGATCGAACGTGACGACGTCGCAACGGTCGGCGAGGGACCGCAGCGCGTCGAGCGAGGCGGGCGGGCCGAGCACGTGTCGGGCGCCGGCCAGCACCGCCGGGTCGGTGGCCGACTGCGCCAGGATCTCGAGCGAAATGCCGAGGTCGACAGCGGCCTGGTGGGTCATGCGGGCGAGCTGGCCGCCGCCGACCATGCCGACGCGGGCCGTCGCCGGGGGTGCGGCCGGAAGGGCCGTTGGGGCGACGGCGGTCACCGGAAGTACTCCGGTCGGCTCACGTTGGTGTCGGACACGAACATGACCCCGGGTCGGTCCGCCAGCAAGCGTTGCACGCCGGCCAGGACCGCCTCGGCACGCTCGTCGGGGACGATGGTGAAGACGAGGGTGAGCGCGTCGCGCTCGTTGAAGGCGAGGCGCCCCTGGTGGAAGCCGTGGTGTCCGACACCGGAGACGTTGGCGACGCTGGTGTAGCCGGTCGCTCCGGCGGCGGTGAACACCTCTCGCAGCGCCGGTAGGTCGTCGCCGGCGACCACCACCTCGACCTTGGTCATCGGGGTCAGGCCCTGTCGTGTCATACCGTTACCTCCATCTGGTCGTCTGCGCGCACCGCTGGCTGCCACGGCGCCCAGGTGCCGTCGCCGCGCCGCAGCTGCCATGGGGCAGCGGGGTGAGCGCGGGCCGCCAGGGTCACCCATCCGCCGTCGAAGAGGTGGCGGAGCACGTCGTTGCGGTCGACGACGGCGGTGATGCGCTCGAGCGGCGCCTGCACGACGGTGAGTAACCGCATCGGCTCGTGGTAGGGGTCGTCGCCGTCGAGGACTGACTGTCGTGGGAGACCGGCACGCAGGTCGCCGCCGCCGCCGAGCAGCACGCCGACACCTCCGACCGGGTTGTGCAGGGTCTTGTCACCGGCCCCGAAGACGTCGGGGTCGACGGTCGAGAAGTAGTACTGGGCGTTGATCCATTGGGCCACGACCATGGGTGCGGTGAGGATCGTCTCGAGCGCGGTGCCGTCGGGGTCGATGGCGGTGTCGTAGGAGTGCAGGAAGGTCCGGCACCCGAGGTCGAGCCCGACCGTCATCGAGCGGGGGCCCACGATGAAGGCCGTGTTGCGGGCCAGGCCCCACTCCGGTCGCACCTCGGCCCAGTCTTGGGCCCGGGCGGCGGCGTAGGCGGCGGGGCGGCGGACGCGGCCGCCCGGCAGGGCCCGGACCCGCTCGGCGGCGAGGCGCCGCCCGGCGGTGGCGAGGTCGCCTTCGAAGGCGGCGACGGCGCCTGCCAGGCCCGGTGGGACGGCGTGGCCGTCGAAAATCACCACGGTGTCGGTGGTGGTGTCGTGCTCACCGGCCAGGAACCAGGTGCTCGGCGGGATGTCGATGCCCCGCTCGCGGAGGCTGCCGCGCACCTCGGAGCGGTTGAGGATGGCGGCAGCGACGCGGGCGTTGGGGCCGCCCGGGTTGCCGCCACAGGCCCCGCAGTCCAGCGCCGAGGCGTGGGGGTTGTTCGTGGTGCGCCCGCCGTGGCCGCACAGCAGCACGAGCGGTGCGAACCCGCCGGTCAGCCCCATGATCACCAGCGCCGTCTCGGCGTATAGGACCTGTTCGTCGAGGGTGAACCCGAGCCCGTCGGCGTTGGCGTCGACCGTCGGTGCCGTGCGCAGCCGCGACCGGCGCTCGGCGCGCACCCGCCGTCGCGGACGAAGGGTGCGGGCGATGGCGACGGGGCCGTTGACCCAGCCGCTGATCTCGGCGAGGGTGAACGCCGCGCCGGCGCCGGTCTTGGCCGCGTGGAGCGCGGACCCGGCCGCGGCGGCCGCTCGCCACCGGGCAAGCTGTCGCTCGACCAAGGGCTCCTCCCCGAGGATGGG
>JAYSQK010000384.1:0-8031 GCA_043721555.1 Frankiales bacterium | reverse complement strand
AAGCAGGGCTTCGAGCTGCCCGACCTGGAGGTGACAGCGACCGGGACCTACCAGGGCACGAAGTTCAGCGAGCTGCATCTGAGCGTGGAGAGCAGCCTGGATCCCGAGTCGCTGTCCGCGTTGTTCGAACCGGCCAAGCGGGCCTGCTACGTGTCGAACACCTTCGCGCACGTCCCCGCCATCACGGTCGACCTGGCCTGAGACACTGGACCGATGGCACCCGAGCACGGCTCCCACGGCCACGTCCACGACGAGGCATGTCAGATCGCGCACGGCGACCGGCCCGTCCCGGCCACCAACCGGCGGCTCGTCCTGGCCTTCGTCTCACCGGTCGCCCATGAGCTGGCCGAGCTGGCCCAGCGGCTCGGCTGGACCGTCGTGGTCCTCGAGCCGGAGTCACGGCGGATGGACGACGACCCCATCCCCTATGTACGGCAGGTGACGACCGCTGAGCTGGCTGGCATCGACGGGGGCACCGACGTCGTCGTCTGCGACCACGACCGGCCTGAGCTCGGCGACGTCCTCGCCGGGGTGCTCGCCCAGCCGACCCGCTGGGTCGGGATCATGGGCAGCCTGCGGCACACCGCCCCGCACCTCGCGGCGCTGCGCGAGCGCGGGGTCGACGAGAGCGACATCGCGCGGGTGCACCGGCCGATCGGCCTGGACATCGGCTCGAAGTCCCCGGCCGAGATCGCCCTGTCGACCCTCGCGGGGCTGCTCGCCGATCGCAACGGCCGCTCCGGCGGCGCGTTTCGGCCGCCGGCCCCGGCCTGAGCGCTGGCCCACGACCAGGCAGGGGTGGGTTGGGGTGCGGGCGGGGCCACCTGTCCACTTCCCCCATGCTGTGACAGTCGCGAAACCGACAAGACCGTATAAAAAGGGCCACGGCGGCGCGGGAAGTGGTGCGCCCACGGGGTGCAGGACTCAGCCGGCGCTCGCCGGCACCGGGTGGGAGGGCTCGGTCGGTTGTCGGCGCAGCTCCCGGCGCCGCCACCAGGCCGTCGCTGGGAGCTCGACGAAGGCGTAGCTCGCCGCGGCGAAGCCGAGCGCCAGGCTGAAGCGCAGCAGCTCGGCGACCGGTGAGTAGCGGGGCGCGACGAGCTCGGCCAGCCGGTAGGCCACCTCGTGCCACAGGTAGAGGCTGTAGCTGATCCGGCCGAGGTAGGCGAACCAGGTGGCGCCGAATGCCCGCACCGGCCAGGCGGTCGGGGGGCAGCCGACGAGGCTGGCGATGAGCGTCGTCGTCGCGAGGCCGGTGAGCACCAGCGGGAGCAGCCCGATCAGGTGCGTGCTGGCCCCCCCGACCACGAACAGCACCAACAGCATCCCGGCCGCGCCGATCGCGCCGCGCCCGTTCGTCGCCGGTCGGGTGCGGGCCCGCGGACCGTGCAGGTGCAGCGCAAGCGCGCAGCCGAGCAGCAGCACGAGACCGCCGCCGTACGGCGCGTAGAGCAGCCGGGCCGTCGTCGCGCCACCGTGGGCACGCAGGACGACCTGGTCGAGCACTGCCCCGGCGTACAGCAGGAGGCAGAGCCGAGCGCTGCGGCCGGCCGACGCGAGCAGCCCGGCGAGCACCCACGGCCACACCAGATAGAACTGCTGCTCGACGGCGAGCGACCAGGTGATGTGCCACATCGCGTTGCATTGCAGGCGTTCGGCGGCCGGCAGATCCATCACGTAGCCGGCCGCGGCCGCCGTGCAGCTGCCCAGGACGGTCCGATCCGAATCGCGTCCGGTCGTCAGACCCAGCACGACGACGGCGACCAACGCGACGGCCAGGGCCGGGGTGAGCCGCACCAGCCGACGGAGCAGGAACGCGCCGTACGTCGCGAGCGGTCGCTCGGGGTGCGGGCCCTGGAGCAGCAGTCGGGTGATGAGATAGCCCGACAGCACGAAGAAGACGTCGACGCCGAGATAGCCGCCCCGGGCTGACGCGTAGTGCGCGTGGTAGGCCAGGACGCCGAGCACGGCCAGTGCCCGGATGCCGTCGAGGGAACCGGTTCGGGCACTGCCCGTCGTCGGCACGGCATCATCTTGCCGTGGAGGGGTCAGCCCAGCGAGCTCGGGTCGGCGGGTACATCGACCGCGCAGGCCTGCAACGCCTCGAGCGGTACGACGTCCAGTGCGCGGGCGTTGGTCGCGGCGAGCACCACCGGCGCGGCCACCCCCGCCTCGTAGGCCTGTAGCCATCTGGCGGCCACGACGCACCAGCGGTCGCCCGGATGCAGCCCCGGGAAGCGCCACTGCGGCTGCGGGGTGATCAGGTCGTTGCCGGTCCGCTGCTGGTGGGCGAGGAACTGTTCGGTGACGACCGCGCAGATGGTGTGGCTGCCGATGTCCTCCGGCCCGGTGGTGCAGCAGCCCTCCCGGGTGAAGCCGGTCATCGGATCGGTGCCGCACTCCTCGAGCGGGCCACCCAGCACATTGCGCTCGGTCATCGGTGGTCCTCCTGGTCGGTGGGCAGCAGGCACAGCATCCGCGTATTTCCCAGGGTGTTGGGCCGCACCCGCAGCAGGTCGAGGAATTCCGCGACCCCTTCGTCGGTCGATTGCAGCAGCTCGGCCTGCACGCCGGCCTCGACCAGCACGTCGCTGACCGCTTCGAAACCGTGCCGGGCGAAGAAGGCCGTCTCGAAGGTCAGGCAGAACACCCGGCCGACCCCGAGGTCGCGGGCCTGCTCCAGGAGGCGTTCGAGCAGCAGGTGGCCGACGCCGCGGCCGAGGGCGTCCGGCGCGACGGCGAGGGTGCGCACCTCGGCGAGGTCGGACCAGAGCACGTGCAGGGCGCCGCAGCCGACGACCAGCCCGTCGGCGTCGCAGGCCACGAAGAACTCCTGGACGTCTTCGTACAGCGTGACGGTGGCCTTGCCGAGCAGCCGCCGGTCTGGCGTGTAGTGGTCGACCAGGGCCCGGACCGCGGGGACGTCGGCGCTCCTGGCCCGGCGGATGACGGCGACCATCTCGTCAGCGCCGCCCGGACAGGCGGGCGTCGAGGTCGAGCAGGGCGTCGCGGAAGCATGGCAGCGGGGCCTCGGCCACGCCGGCGCCGACCTGCCCGCTGCCGTTGCTGACATGCAGGATGCCGGTGGTGACCTTCGGGGTGATCCCGTGCTCGACGACCTTGCGCACGTCGACGGCCAGGGGGGTGCCCCGTCCGCCGTACGTCGGGAGGGTGAACCGGCTGGACCGGCCGACGCAGACCCGCCCCAGCTCGGCCGTCAGCGCCGCCGCCTGGTCGAGGCCGCCGACGAGCTGGCCGACCGCGGGGGAGCCGGCGGCAGCCGCGCCGCCGAGGCCGATGAGCTCGAGCACGGCGCTGTCGCCGATGTCGGGCGCACTGTCGGCCGGGCCCTTGCCGGGGTGGTAGAGCGCGTTGCCGACCATCGGCGCCGGGGCGAGGAACCAGTGGTCGTGCCCGGCCAGCTTCGTGCCGAACTGCGTGCCGTTCCTGGCCATCGTCGTGACGACCGACGAGCCCTCGACCTGCGCCGCCCAGGCCGTCAGCGACCGGGCCGCGGCCATCGCAAGGGTGAGGAACAGCAGGTGGTTGGCCGACAGGTAACGCGCGACCTCGACCCGCCGCGGGTGCTCCCCGGCGACCAGCGACGGCAGCAGGTGCTTGAGCAGCAGGTTGGTCGCTGCCTGGGTGCGGACGTGCACGTCGTCGCCCATCGCGACGGCCTGGGCGGCAAAGGACATCACGTCGACCGGGCCGCTGTCAGTGAGCGCGGCGGTCAGCACGGGCGCGACGGCGTCGCGCAGGAACACCAGCCGCTCGACGGCGCCTGGGGTGTCCCGGCCAAACCAGGCGACGTCGCCGGAGCCCTGGCCGAGCGGTGCCCAGGCCTCGGTGCCGCCGGCCTCCAGCTGGACCACCCAGACCGGGGTCGTCGGACCCATCACGGTCGCCATGGGGACGACGACGCCGTGCTCGTTGGCCGGTTGCAGATCGATCTCGCCGCTCGCCAGCAGCGCGTCGGCAGCGTCGACGTCGGCCGCCCAGCCCTCGGCCACGACGGCTGCCCGCATCGACCGGCGCAGCGGGTCGCAGGTGTCGGCCAGCTCAATGGCGGGGCCGGCGTGCAGCAGGACCCGTCCGGACAGCGCAGGCACGACGTCGGCCGCGGCGCGCACACCGGACAGGACGGGCACGCCCGTGTCGAGCCGGCGCAGCACCTCGGCATTGGCCTCGTCGACGCGCGCGGTCAGTGGCCCGAACAGGCGGCGCAGGGCCGCGACCGCGACCGGGTCGCCGCCGGCCGGGATGCGCCAGTCCACCTGCTGCGACGGTCTGCCCTGGTCGGCGACGGCGGCGGCGAACAGCGGCAGGCCGACGTTGACCACACCGACCTCGGCGGGGAGCTGAAGGACCTTCGCCATCTACGTGCCCTTCTGGTCGGCCGCGACGGCGGCAGCGGTGTCGAGCAACTGCGCGGTGGCGCGGGTGAAGGCGTCGCGGGTCGTGCGGGCCGCGACCCTGAGCTCGCCGGCCTGGCGGGCGCAATCGGCGGCCATCCCCTCGACCACCGGTGGGGCGGCGCCACCGGCCGCGGTCCGGGTCTCGACGATGTGCCGCGGGTCGAGCACCTCGGTCAGGTCGCTGCCGGCCAGGCCCAGGACCCGCCCGTCGTACTCCTTGGCTGCGGCGTCGAGCCTGGCGCCGTCGAGGTCGATGCCGCGCAGGCCCTCGGCATTGGCGGTGCGCACCGCGATCCCGACGACCTGGTAGGCCGTCCGGTAGTCCAGACCGCAGGTCTGCATGACGTACTCCGCGAGGTCGGTGGCCTGGCAGAAGCCCGATTCGAGCGCGCGCCACATCCGGGCGTCGTTGACAGCCAGGGTGCGCACGACGCCGCTGGTCAGCCTCGTCGTGCGCAGGGCCAGGTCGAGCGCGCGCGGCACCTCGCCGTAGGCGTAGATGAGATTGTCGCTGCGCGCCGACGGGCTTTTGATGACGGCGAGAAAGCCGGTGAGGCGGCCGATCAACGTGCCCGAGGCGCCGCGGATGATGGACAGCGCATAGGGGTTGCGCTTGTTCGGCATCAGCACGCTGGACCGGCTGTAGCCGTCGGCGACGGTGACGTAGTCGAACTCGCTGCTGGCCCAGATTTCGAGGTCCTCGGCCAATTTGCTCTGGGTGCCGACGAGCGACGCTGCGTTGCTGAGCATGTCGACCAGGCCGTCGGTCTGCCACATCGCGTCGCGGGTGTGCTCGATGACGCCGTCGAAGCCGAGCATCCGCGCGACCGGGCCGCGATCGTCGAGCAGTCGGCTGCCGTTGACGCAGCCCGCGCCACCCGGGCTCGTGTTGGTCCAGGCGAGCGCCTCGACGAGCCGCCGTCCGTCGCGCAGGACGGGATAGGCGAACGACAGCAGATAGTGGCCGAACGTCGAGGGCTGCGCGTGCTGCAGGTAGGTCTGGTCGGGGAGCCAGGTGCGGCTGTGCTCGGCGGCGGTGGTCGCGATCGTGTCGGCGAGATCGGCGGCCGCCTCGATCAGCTCCACGAGTTGGCCGCGAAGGTGCAGGCGCAGGGCGATCCGTACGGCCTCGCGGCGCGGCCGGCCCGCGTGCAGCCAACCGGCATCGTCGCCGATCTGCTGGGTGAAGAACCGCTCCCGGCTGTTGTAGGGCTCCCCGTACGCCGGGTCGTAGGGGAAGTCCTCCGGGGCGATGCGGACCGTCTCGAGCAGCAGGGTCAGCAGCCGCCGGGCGGGGGCGGCCGGGATGACGGCGCGGCCGCGCAGGTCGAGCACGTGCGCGAGGTCGGCGAGGTTGAGCCCGGCGTGCAGCAGCGGGGCGTCGGCGTTCTCGAGGGCAAAGCCCGAGTCGATGAGCTCGGGCGCGGGACCGTCCAGGGGCGGCCCGAGCCGCTGGCCGGACGTCACGCCTGGCCTGCCAGGAAGCCGGCGACGGCGTCGAGCAGGCCGCCGGTGTGCCAGAACAACGCGGGGCCGTCGCCGACGACCGACGGCAGGACGGCCAGGGCCTTGGCGGTGTAGACCGGGTCGAGCACCAGCCCCGCAGTGCGCAGGGCGGTCGTTGCGGCGAGGTTGCCTGCTGGTGAGGCGATCCCGTGGCCGGGGCCCCGGGCATCGACGACGTGCACGTCGGCAGCTGTCGGCAGCTCCTCGCCGCGTCGGTCGGCCACCTGGCGGGCCAGCGACAGCACGCGCGCCGCCACCTCGTCAGCCGGCCGGCTGACCGACGCTCCGACGACCTGCAGCTGACGGCCGTGGGCGACGGCTCCGGCGACCAGGCCGGCGAGGGTGCCGCCCGCTCCGGTTGCGACGACGACGGTAGGCCGCGCCCCGGCGAGCTGACCGGCCAGCTCGTCGATCGCGAGGCGGTAGCCGGTGGCGCCGGTGGCGTTGGCGCCCCCGCGCGGTACGGCGTACGGGCGGTGGCCCTGGGCGGTGAGCTCGGCTGCAGCGCAGTCGATGCCGGCGTCGACCGAGCTGCGGTCCGGATCGCCGGTCCAGCGGATCTCAGCGCCCCAGGCGGTCGCCGCGGCCAGGTTGGGATGGGCGTCCCGGCGTTGCGGCGGCCCGGCCAGGACCAGCACGCAGCGCAGCCCGGTGAAGGCGGCCGCTGCCGCCGCGGCCTGGACGAAGTTGGACCCGGCCGCGCCGCCGGTGACGAGCACGTCGGCGTCGCCTGCCTCGGCGAGCAGCAACTCGAGCTGGCGGGCCTTGTTGCCGGCGACGGCGAACCCGGTCAGATCGTCGCGCTTGACCAGCAGCGAGGCGAGCCCGAGGGCCGCGGCCAGCCGCGGCGCGTCGACCAGCGGGGTGGGCAGCACCGCGAGGGGGGTGCGCTGCAGCACGGTCACGACCGGGCCCGCGCGACGACGAGGTCGACCATCGAGCCGGCCGAGCCGGTGTCCGGGCCGAGCGAGGCCAGCTCGTCACCGGTCAGCAGGTCGCCGAGCCCCGGTCCGGCGAGGGCGGCCTGCAGCGCGGCCTGGGCCTCGTGCTTGCCCAGCCGTGGGGTGAGCAGGGCGAGCGCGGCCTCGCTGCGGGTCTCCGGGCCCAGATTGGTTGCCATCCGGGCGATGTCGACCTCGAGCCCGTCGAGCAGCTCGACCGCGAGCTGGGTCGCGGTGCAGGTGAGCAGGCAGACCTCGGGCAGCGCGAGCCACTCGGCCTTCCAGCTGCGGCCGTCGCGCTCATGTGCGCCGGTCATCCCCTCCAGCAGCACCCCAGACGACGCCCGGACCAACCGGGCGAGGGTGTCGAGATGTTCGCTGCGCTCGGGGTTGCGCTTGTGCGGCATGGTGATGCTGCCGACGACGCCTGGCCGGGCCGGCTCGGCCAGCTCGCCGAGCTCGGGGCGCTGCAGCTCGTAGACCTCTGCGCCGATCCGGGCCAGGGTGCCGCTGATCATCGCCAGGACGTGGCCGACCTCGGCGATCCGGTCGCGGGCGGTGAGCCAGGAGGTGACCGGCTCGCCCAGGCCGAGCTCCGCGCAGAAGCGGCGGCGGACGGCCAGGCCCGCGGCGCCGTGCGCGGCGAGGGTCCCGACGCCGCCACCGAGCTGGCCGACCAGCCAGCGCGGCGCCCCCTCGTCGAGGCGGTCGAGGTGCCGGCCGAGCTCGTCGGCCCAGGACGCGGCCTTCCAGCCGAAGGTGATCGGTGCGCCGGGCTGGCCGTGCGTGCGCCCGGCCATCACCGTGTCGCGGTGCCGGACCGCCAGGCCGAGTGCGGCCCGCTCGGCCCGCAGCACGTCCCGGCGGACCAGCCGGCAGACCTCCCGCAACGCCAGCGAGGTCCAGGTGTCGGTGACGTCCTGCACGGTCGCGCCGACATAGACGTGCTGATGGACCTCCGGCGGCAGCACCTGCTGCAAGGCCCGGATCAGGCCCAGCGTCGAGTGCCCGGTCTCGCGGGTCTGCGCGGCGACGAGGTCGAGGTCGAGCAGCTCGACCCGCGCCAGCTCGGTGATCGTCGCGGCGGCGCCCGTCGGCAGCAGGCCCTCGGCGGCCTGGGCGCGGGCCAGCGCCGCGAGCACGTCGAGCCAGCCCTGCAGCCGGGC